>CAMNJG010000093.1 GCA_946541285.1 uncultured Clostridia bacterium | reverse complement strand
GAACCGTCACTCTGACTGCGCACGCGGTCAGGGATGGCTATGATGACGCGGGAGTGGTTACTTTGTCACTCACTTCATCCGGACCGGAAAATCCGGAGCAGCCGTCCACTCCGTCGCAGCCTTCCCAGCCATCCGCTCCTTCCAGTCCGTCAGCGCCGTCCGGTCCGTCACAGCCGTCGGCTCCACAGGCCCAGAAGCCGGAAATTGTCTGTGGTGAGGGCGGAACAGCCGATCTGTCGGACGATGGGACCTCCCTGACAATCGTACCGGATGAAGGATATCAGATCAAAGATGTCGAAGTGAATGGTAACTCCAGAGGCAGCGTCAGCAGCCTGCAGGAACTGAAGACCGGTGATAAAGTGGTCATTACTTTTGAAAAATCCGAAGAATCTGTCCCGCAGGAACCATCCGGGCCGTCAGAACCGTCGCCGCAGCCAGAAAAGAAATTTTCGGATGTGGCGGAAGACGCCTGGTATGCGGCAGCTGTAAAGCATGTCACGGAAAAAGGGTATTTCCAGGGAACGGGTGAAACCGAATTCAGCCCGGAAATGAAGATGACCCGGGCGATGTTTGTAACTGTCCTGGGCCGCAGGGCCGGCATTGATCCGTCCGCGTACAGCGGCAGTGATTTTAAGGATGTACCGGAAGGACAGTGGTACAGCGCTTCTGTGAAGTGGGCCTCTCAGAACGGGATTGTCAGCGGGATTGGTGGAAACCTGTTTGACCCGGACGGTTCTGTGACCAGGGAACAGATGGCCGCGATCATGTACCGCTACGCGGAATTCTGCGGACTGGATATGACAGCGGATGCCGACCGCTTCCGGAATTTCGCGGATCGGGACCAGGTATCCGGTTATGCTGAGAAAGCCATGGTCTGGGCGACTGACCGCGGGATTATCAATGGTACGGAAAAAGGGCTGGAACCGGGAGCGGAAGCGACCAGGGCCCAGGTAGCGCAGATCATTATCAACTACGCGGAAAAAGCCGCGTAATGCAGAGGCGGAGAACGTATGTTTACTTCACATAATCTGAGTCGGGTTTTCAGATCGCTTTCATCATTGCTGCTGGCGGCTGTACTGATGCTTACAGTCTTTCCGGCTGTATCCTCAGCGCAGCTGATCCGGAGCGCCCCGGACTGTCCTTCCCTGGTGAGGCTGTCCTGGACAGCGGATCCATGGAATTCCATGTCTGTTACGTGGCAGGATTCCGCGGAGGCTCAGTCAGCACGGATAGAGTATATCGCCGGAGAAGGACAGACACTGGAACAGATACAGGAGGCTGGCACAGACCGGATCCAGAAGGAAGAAGCTGCCAGAGTGGATCATACCAGTACACTGTCAGATGGTGGCACGCAGTGGCATGCCACTCTGACAGGACTGAAGCCCGAAACCGTCTATACGTACCGGATTGTCAGTGAAAAGAGCGGAGGCAGCGCTTCGGGAGATGTCCGGGAGGACAGCAGCGGGGTCCTGCGGTTCACGACACCTCCGGAAAAGCCGGAAACACTGACATTCGCGTATTTCGGAGATGTACAGGTAAATCAGGAAGCGGAAGGCGAGTTCACCCGGTGGGGGCAGCTCGCGGAAAAAGCGCTGTCCCTTAATCCGGATATGAGATTCGGGATTATGGGAGGCGATATTGTAGAGAGCGGGATCAGCACAGAACAGTTTGATATGTTCTTTGACGCGGCGGCACCGGTTTTTTCCGGGATTCCTCTTTTTGCGACAAACGGGAATCATGAGAGCAATTTCCTCAGCGGGAAGCCGGAGCTGTATCTGGATTCCTTTACACTGCCGGTGAACGGGCCGGAAGGCTTTGAAGAAGAATTCTATTCTTTTGACTACGGTCCTGTCCATATCATGGTGCTCAATTCCTGGGTGTATTCCGGAGAACAGAAGCTGGACGAAGAGGATGACAGCAGAATTGCTTCCTGGATCCGTCAGGATTTACAGTCAGCAGAGGATTCCTCCTGGAAAATCGCGGTGATGCACCATCCTCTGTACGCGGTCCATTCCGACCGGGTCGCTGACCTGGTACAGGAGCACTGGGGGCCGCTCCTGGAGGAAGGCGGACTGGATCTGCTGCTCTGCGGTCACCAGCATGTTTACTGCCGTTCCCTCCCGCTGACCGGTGGCCTGATCGATTATGACCAGGGGATTACCCAGGTGATGGGCGTGTCCGGCGAGAAGTTCTATTCCTCCGCTGATGAAACCAGTATGGAACGGACGATTTACGGAGTATCGAATTACCAGATCATCCATGCCAGTGATCAGACCCTGGAAATACAGTGTTTTGACCGGGACGGACAGGAACTGGATTACGCGGTGCTGAATGCCCGTTCCGGACGGTCCGGGGCAGGGCGTTTTGAGGATGTCCCGGAAGAAGCCTGGTATGCGGAAGCCGTCGGATGGGCGGTGGACAACAAAGTGTTCAACGGCGTTTCCGACACAGAGTTCGCGCCGGACCGGAGCATGACCAGGGCGATGTTCGCGACCGTGCTCTGGCGGATGAACGGAAGCCCGGCGCCTGCGGGACCAGATACCTTTACGGATGTCCGGGAAGGCCAGTGGTATACGGACGCCGTGACCTGGGCCAGTGAGCAGGGCTTCATTACCGGCTACGGCGGCGCTGTATTTGGCACGGAGGATTTCATCACCCGGGAGCAGATCGCCGCGATCCTGTTCCGGTATACATCACAGGATCCGGATATGAAGGAAAGCGCGGCTGTCCGCGGGAACCTGGATGCGTTTCAGGACTGTAGTGAGATCTCGGAATGGGCAGCAGAAGCACTGAGCTGGGCCAGTGGCATCCATATGATCAACGGTATGGGCGGTCAGCTGCTGGTGCCAAAGGGCCTGGCAACGAGGGCCCAGGTGGCGACGATGCTGATGAACTACAGCAGAAATAATCCAAAAACAGATTGATGACGGCGATCACGCGGATTTGTCCTTTGAGAGAAATCCGCGTTTTTGTATATCGAAAACCCCGCGTTTGACGCGGGGATAATTATTTTCTTTCCTGCAAAGAATCCTTTCTTCACAGAGGTGAAAAACGTCAAAGCTGTGGTAGAATATGAGTCGGACTGAGGCGGAAAACGGTGGCCCGGTTCCGTCGTGAAAAGGATATGTCTGACAGAAGTGACGGAAAGGAGGCAGACGCATGGAACTGACTGAACTGCTGCGTTCTGTACAGGCAGGAACACTCAGTGTTGAGGACGCCGAAAGCGTGCTGCGCAGGGAACCTTTTGAAAACCTGGGATACGCCCGGATTGACTCGCACAGGAAGATCCGGTCAGGGGCTGCGGAGGTCGTGTTCTGTTCCGGGAAACAGGATGAACAGCTGAGGGAGATTTTTCAGAGAATCTTCGAAAGAGAAGGAGAAGTTCTGGGGACAAGGGCTTCAGAAAAGCAGTATCAGGTGGTCAGGGCACAGATTCCGCAGGTGCAGTATGATCCGGTATCCCGGATCCTGAAAATGGAAAGTCAGGAAAAACAGCGTCGTGGACTGATTACGGTCTGTACCGCGGGAACAGCGGATATCCCGGTGGCGGAAGAAGCGGCGCAGACGGCGGAATTCCTGGGGAGCAGCGTGCGGCGGATTTATGATATCGGTGTCAGCGGATTACACAGGCTGCTGGCCAATCTGGAAGAAATCCAGCAGGCGAACTGTATCATCGCTGTGGCCGGGATGGAAGGAGCGCTGGCCAGCGTGCTGGGAGGGCTGGTGGATAAACCGGTGATCGCGGTACCGACATCCGTGGGCTATGGCGCGTCGATGAACGGACTGGCCGCTTTACTGACGATGATCAATTCCTGCGCGAATGGTGTCGCAGTAGTGAATATTGATAATGGGTATGGCGCGGGATATATCGCGTCACAGATTAATTTACTGGGAGTAAATCATGAAGGATAACATACTTTATCTGGATGGGACAACCGGGATCAGTGGGGACATGATCGTTGCGGCACTGATCGATCTGGGAGCGGACCGGGCAGCGCTGGAAAGCGCGTTGAACAGTATCCCGGCGGACGGATTTGAGACAAAAATCAGCAGAGTTGTAAAAAACGGGATAGATGCCTGTGATTTTGACGTGATTCTGGATGACGAGCACGAAAATTATGATCATGATATGGCCTATCTGTTTGGGGACAGTATCCCGGCAGAATCAGGACAGACCCACAGCCATGAACATCATCATTCTCATCACGAACACCGGCATGGCCACGACCATGAACACCATCATGACCATTATCATGGTGCAGGGCATCATCACGAAGAATCGCACAGTCACGCGCATGGCCATGAGCACAGGCATCTGGCTGAGATTATGGAGATCATCAACCAGTGTGACATGACCGATGGCGCGAAGGAAATCGCGCACCGGACTTTCCGGATCCTGGCCGAAGCCGAAGCCGAAGCGCATGATGCGACTCCGGAAACAGTCGGTTTCCACGAAGCCGGCGCGATTGATTCGATCGTGGATATCATCGCGGCAGCGGTGTGTCTGGACAGTCTGGCTCCCGCGAAAGTCTGTGTGCCGGTTCTTTATGAGGGGCGCGGGACCGTCCGCTGTCAGCACGGGGTACTGCCGGTACCGGTACCCGCGGTAGTGAATATTGTCCGGAAGCACGGACTTCCGCTGCACATTGCGGATTACCGGGGAGAATATGTGACTCCGACGGGCGCGGCCTTTGCCGCGGCGGTCGCTACGGATTTTTCGCTTCCGGAACGTTTCCGGATTCTGCGGACCGGAACCGGAGCAGGGAAACGGGCGTATACGGTTCCCGGTATGCTCCGTGCCATGCTGATCGAAACCGTTTCCGGGGATGAGGAAGAAAAAATCTTCCGTCTGGAAACAAACATCGACGATTCCACCGGAGAAGAATTCGCCTATGTGATGGACCGGCTTCTGGACGCCGGCGCGAGGGATGTGCATTATCATCCTATATATATGAAGAAAAACCGTCCGGCATATCAGCTGAATGTGATCTGTATGGCATCCGATGTTTCCCGTCTGGAAGAAATCATTTTCAGGGAAACCTCCACGATCGGGATCCGTCGGATCGCGATGGAACGGACTGTTCTGCGAAGGGAAATCCATACCGTGGAAACCAGTCTTGGACCGGCTGATGTCAAAGTCGTGGATCTGGGCGAAGGCAGGCGTGCCTATCCGGAATACCGTACCGCTGCAGCCATTGCTTCTGAGAAGGGACTGCCGCTGAGGGAAGTCATGCGCAGGATCGAAAGCGAGGCGGCAGAGCTGTTCCGGTAGTATTGTGTTTCAGACACTGTCATTGAGGAACCGTTCCCTTTCAATATCATTGACTTAAGGAAAAATGTATCATTCTGAGGAGCGAAGCAGACTGTGATGCTGTTCCTGGGAACAGAACGAAGAAGGGCCGTTTCCACTGAAAATGGAAACGGCCCCGAATCATTCCGGATAATTGATTATGTAATGCGTGCTCATCAGCAGGCACTGTTTATTTCTTTTCTGACTGCGCTTTCAGGAGATCGCGGATTTCCGTCAGCATCTTCACTTCGTCAGAAGGCGCAGGAGCTTCTTCCTTTTTTTCCTCTTTCTTGTGTAATTTGTTGATGGCTTTAATGACACAGAAAATCACCAGGGCAATGAGCAGGAAATTGATGATAGCCTGGATGAACGCGCCGTAAGCGATGACAGCCGGTTCGTTTCCCGCGATGGCCGGCAGGGTCAGTTTATAGGATTCGAAACTCATGCCGCCGATAAGGTATCCGATAAACGGCATGACGATATCGTTTACCAGTGAGTTGACAATCGCAGTGAACGCAGTACCGATGATGACACCGACAGCCAGGTCGATAACACTGCCGCGGGAAATAAATTCTTTGAATTCAGCAATGAAACCCTTTTTTTCTTCCATAAGATATGATCCTTTCTCTGAAATAATGGAAACAATAGAATACCGGAAACAGGACGTTACTCCGTCATTTTCCGTCATTCAGTATACACTATTTTTCCCCATAAAGAAAAATAAATCTGCATTTTAAAGGAGAATTTGTGATTATGAACGGTTTTTTCCTGCGTAAAGTCTCATCATGAACCAAAATATGTGATATGAT
>CAMNJG010000092.1 GCA_946541285.1 uncultured Clostridia bacterium | reverse complement strand
TGCCTTTTTCATGGACAAGCTGCTTCGGAAAATCGGTCTGAGCGGCCGGAGCATCGTCCCGCTGCTGATTGGCTTCGGCTGTACGGTGCCGGCTGTCATGTCCACACGGATGCTGCCGAGTGAACGTGACCGGAGGATGACCATTCTCCTGACACCGTTTATGAGCTGTACCGCGAAGCTGCCGATTTATGGATTTTTCGTGAGTGCCTTTTTTCCGGGACGGGGCGGACTGATCATGGTCGGCCTGTATCTTCTCAGCATCCTGATCGGGATTCTGATTGCCTTCCTGTACCGCAAAACTCTGTTTCAGGGCGAAGCGGCGCCTTTTGTCATGGAACTGCCGAATTACCGGATGCCGGGAGCGCGTAATGTTGTTCAGCTGCTCTGGGAAAAGGCGAAGGACTTCCTGCAGCGCGCGTTTTCGATTATCCTGATCGCGACCATCATCGTATGGTTCCTTCAGAGCTTTGACTTCCATTTTAATATGGTTGACAATTCAGAAGAAAGTATTCTCGCGGTCATTGCCGGCTGGATCGCGCCGGTCCTGCGTCCGGTGGGACTGGGTGACTGGCGGATTGTGACTTCACTGATCAGCGGCTTTATGGCGAAGGAAAGTGTCGTCTCCACAATGGAAATCCTGTTCGCGGGAAAAATTACGTCGGTACTGACAACCTCGTCAGCGGCATCCATGCTGGTCTTTTCCCTGCTGTATACGCCCTGTGTCGCGGCGATCGCGTCAGTCCGGCAGGAACTGGGACAGCGGTATGCTGTCGGGATCGTGGTCTGGCAGTGTATCATCGCGTGGATCGCGGCGCTGCTTGTCCACTGGATTTTCATTCTGATCTGACAGCAGACAACCCGCAGATCCTGAACCATAAGGGTCATGGCTGTCCGTCCGGTGATGAAATATAAATTTAACAACAGCATTATCATTTTTATGATAAAATAAACCGTTATAGCATGGCAATTTGATATACGCTCATATTCTCGAATCCATGCCAGCTGTTACTTTTAGTTCCAAGGAGTATTTCAGATGATCACCAATCAGAATATTACCGAATTCAGACGGAAATTCGAAGAGGTATACAGAAATTTATCCGAGCGTCTGGATGTGTCCCGATGGAAAAGTGTTATCCGCGCGGCGTGTGGAGATGACCGGCATGCGGCGGTCACAGCTGTTGTTGATTTTGCATATGATCACAAGAACCTTCCGTCAGCTGTCCTGAAGGCCATCCTTCGTGAAGCGGATCTGCGGAACCATCCCGCAGAAGCAGCGGAGATTTTTGGCATCCAGATTCTCAGGGAAATTCACCAGGCTTCTGTGAGGAACGAAGTCATTGATTACGCAAAACTCCCGGAAGACTGCACCGATGAGCAGATTGACGAAATCGAATCCCATGTCAGGCAGACGCAGAACTGCATCGAAAAAGGCCAGCCCTATCTGGCAGCCAGAGAAATTGAGATACTGAAAAAACTCTGCCCCGGCAATTCCGGCGTAAAGAAACTGGCGGAAGAGCTGGATAAACTGCGGGCGACAGGAGGAATTCCCGCGGAGGTTTATGGTCAGGATAAGGAAAAGCATGAAAAACGCGTGGACCAGAATAAAGGGATTCGTCTTGAAAACGAAGGGAAACTGGAGGAAGCCGCCGCGTTTTATGAGAAAACCATCTCTGAAAATTATGAAAATTACGATGCCTACTACCATCTGGGCAATATCTATCTGAAGCAGGGACAGATCAGCCAGGCGGATTATGTCGCCAGTCTGCTCCTGGAACTGGGTATTATGGAAAGCCGTGCCCGTATTCTGAAAGGGGCGGTCCTGGAATATGCCGGTCAGAAAGAAGACGCGCTGTATTACTACGGGACCGCGTTCCTGTATGACCGGAGATCCGCTGTCGCTTTTTCCCGGATGCGGCGTATGCTGGCAGAGCTGGATGGAAAAGGTGAGAATCTTTTCTCTCCGGCAGACGTGATGGAGCAGTTCACCAGAGAACCCGCCGAACCGGATCGATACGATCTTTCAAGACTGAAGGTCAACGGCCAGACAGCCGAGATCATCCTCCAGGCGGATGACCTGATCGCCAGGGGCCGGATGACCGAGGCATATTATGAACTGTCACGGGCGTCCGACAAATATCCGGACTCCACGCTCCTGATCTTCAAAAAGGCCTTTGCCCTCTATCTGATGAGAAGAGGCGCGGAAGCCAGAAAGCTGCTGAAAACCATCGCCAAAGATGACGTGCTGTACCGGAGGGCCGGAAATCTGATTGAGGATATTGACTGTGACCTGAGAAACAGCCAGTCGCTTGAAGAAGTTCCTCTGACGGACCAGGCGGAGATTCTCTTCGAAGCGGGACAGTATAACGCGGCACTCGCGATTCTCAACAGGATCAGCCTGGGCTCCATGGACGCTTCAGCCTGGGCCCTGAAGGGGAAATGTGAGGTGGAAAAAGGACAGCTGGACAAGGCGGTGGAATCCTTTGAAAACGCGCTCAGACTGGATGACCGTATCGAAAATGTACGGGAAATCATGGCGATGATCTGCTATGTCCGGAAAGATTATGACAAAGCAGAGGAAATGTACGATCTGGCGATCCGGCAGTCAGCCGATCCGACAGAGCAGTGTGAAAGAAAAGCGCAGATGCTTTACCAGCTGGGCAGGAAAGAGGAACTGCTGGAATTCCGCAGATCGGCCTTCTCCTTTCTGGGACATGCCTCTGACGTTGACGGATATGCCGGCATTATGCTGCTCAGCGATGACCCGCACAGCCGCGAGGCAGTACAGTATCTGGAATCAGCACTGATTGCCGGTACAGAAAACGGTCTGTTTTACCAGAACGCCTATTCCCTTTATATGAACGAAGGACTGTTTTATCGCGCGCTGCTGTGCACAGATGCCGGGATTTCCGTTGCCTCCAACCGTCAGTATCTCCTGTTCCTGAAGGCATGCACGTTATTCCGGCTGAATAAAATGAACAGCGCGGAGCTGGTTTCCACAATGCTCCTTTCCGGCGAAAAGAAGGATTCCAGGGTACTTTATCTGATGGGCCGTATCCAGAAAGCCCGCGGGAATCTCAGCGGCGCGCTCAAGTGGACACTGGAAGCCTGTGTCAACTCACCGGACAATCATGATTATGCCTTTGCCATCGCGGAGATGTACTTTGACAGAGGAGAATACTCCAAGGCGCAGGTTTATTATACAAAGGCGCTGGTCCTGAACGAAGAGGACTACATCTCCTTCAAACGCCGTTCCTATATCAACAGCAGACAGGGAAATGACCTGAAGGCCATGGAGGATATCAACTGTGCGCTGCTTCTGAGACCGGATGATCCGGAAATCTATATCATGATGGGGAACATTGTTGCCGGGCACAGCAAAGGAGACGGCCTGGCGGAGCTGAAAAAAGAAGCAGTGTCCGATGCAGAGGCTCAGAAGAAAGACGGCGAAGAGAAAAAGAACGGTGATCCTGCGGCCAATACAGCCGTGACCGCGAAAGCAATCCGGGCTTTCGAACAGGACGCGGTTTACTATTATTCCGGAGCGATCGAAGTCAGTCCGCAGTATGTAGATGCCTACCTCTGGAGGGCAAAAGCCTACGCGGAAAAGGGAGAGATGGAAAATGCACTGGCAGACGCAGAAACCGCCGTGGCGATCGATGAGCAGTCTTCGAAGGCACGTATGATCTGCGGAATTATCCGTCTGCTGGCAGACAAACCGAAAGAAGCCGAAGCCGAATTCATCAGGGCAATCCGTCTGAATCCATCCGACTTCGCCGCGTACAGCTATCTGGCCAGGTGCAATCAGGTTCTGGGAGATTACGAAAAAGCGCTGACAGCAGCGCAGAAAGGGATGGATCTCGACCGGGATCACAGTTATGTGAATCTGTATCTGGACCGGGGACTTGCCTACTATTATATGGAGCTTTATCATGAATCGGTCAGTGATTTTACGGCGGTCATCATGCGAAGAAATGAACTGTCCGCGTCAGCCGTGGAGATCGCGTACCGTTATAAAGGGATGGCTCTTGAAGAACTGGATCAGATCGAAAACGCGCTGATGAATTACGACATGCTCCTGAAATTCAACCCGGGTGCCCCGGGGATCAGGCAGCGAATGTCAGCCCTCAGGAATGAAGAGGAGACAGAGCGTTCGAGAAAAAGAAAATCGAAATCGAATCTGTTTGGCCGGAAGAAGAACGAAAACTGACAGGATTCTGGTGAAAGAGAAGGAGTATGGATTTGGCAGGAATCGATACAAAAATCATGGCTTTTGTCGGAACGGACGACTGTTCTGACCTGATTACCCGGCTCGCGAAATATACCGATAAAATTTACGCGGCGGTTTCTTCTGTATATGGTCAGTCGTCTTTTCCGGGTGGGAATATTACCATTATTTCCTCATATCTTGATGAGAACGGGATCCAGCGATGGATCGACCGGACCGGTGTCGGGATGATCATTGACGGTGTTTCCGAAAACGCGTCCGATGAGAGTTCCCTGATCCGCCGGAAGGCAGAAGAAAACGGAATTGAATACCTCCGGATTGCCGATCATCTGAAACTGAGCAGGAATATTAAAATCTGTAAAAAAAGAGAGGAACTGGTTTCCGCGTTTACATATTCGACCGGGACGATCCTGGTCGAAGGATCAGGACTTTACGGTTTCCTGCGTGAAGCAGGGATTCCCGCGGAGCGTATGATCGCTCTGATCCGGCCGGAAACGGAAGAATTCAGCCGGCTGGAGGAAGCAGGCTGTCCTGCGGATCATATCCTTTCCCTGGGAATGATCGTACATGAAGCCTTTCTGCTTTCCCTGTTTGATGAACTGCAGGTGCGCTATTACGTCATGGAAGGCGGCAGTAACCGGGGGATCGTGGAAAAAATCAATGCTCTGAACCACAGTGATGCACACGCTTATATCGATGGGGAGCTTGCGGACCAGGAGGGGAGTACTTCTTCTGAGCTGTGGAAGATGCTGAAAAAAAGATATTCACTGAAGGACTGATATGATACACATTTACTGTGGAGACGGAAAGGGGAAAACAACCGCAGCGGTCGGGCTGGCCGTCAGGGCAGCGGGCAGTGGCCTGAAGGTACTTTTTGTCCAGTTTCTCAAAGGCCGCGTCACCGGGGAACTTTCCGTGCTGAAGGCTGTTGAGGGGATTACCGTGATACGGGCCGGAGACAGTACGAAATTTACTTATGAACTGAGTGCAGAGGAGCGGAAACAGCTTCTGGAAGAAAATCAGAAAACCCTGGACCGGGTCTTTGAAATGACAGAAAAAGACGGAGTCGATCTTCTGATCCTGGATGAAGCGATTACTGCAGTCAGCACAGATATGCTCAGAGAAGAAACACTGAAAAACTATGTGGAAACGTTTGCCCCGGAGAAAGAGCTGGTACTGACAGGAAGAAGTCCGGAACGCTGGATGATTGATATGGCAGATTATGTAACGGATATGGAAAAGATACGGCACCCGTTTGATCAGGGAATCCGGGCACGTAAAGGAATCGAATTCTGATGAATGGAAAAACAGTCTTTGAAAAAAACGGCCATACGATTACGCTGGCAGATAACAGCGGCTTCTGTTATGGTGTCAGGGCGGCGCTGGATACTGTATATGACGCCCTGGAAAAAAAAGATGAGGACACTGTAATTTATACATATGGTCCATTGATCCATAATGAGTCCGTTGTGGAGGAACTGGAGCAGAAGGGAGTACGGATCTGCAGTCATCCGGAAGAAGCCGACCTGCAGTCGACAGTGATCATCCGTTCCCATGGAGTGGACCGGAAAACCGATCTGGCTCTGAGAGAACATGCAGGTTCCGTAATCGACGCCACCTGTCCGCATGTGAAAAAGATACACCGTCTGGTCGCGGAAGCAGAAGAACATGGCTATCAGGTGGTGATTATCGGCGACAGTACACATCCGGAAGTGAAGGGAATTAACGGATGGTGCCATGACAGCGCGGTGATTGTCGGATCGCCGGAGGAAGTATCCCGGATTCCACAGGACCGTCCGGTTTATGTGGTGGCGCAGACAACCATCAGCCAGGCTCTCTGGGACAGCTGTGTTACGGAGATTCAGTCACGGCTTCAGGATGCGGAGATCCATAAGACCATCTGCAGGGCGACAGAAAACCGTCAGAATGACTGCAG
>CAMNJG010000091.1 GCA_946541285.1 uncultured Clostridia bacterium | reverse complement strand
TTGAAAAGGCTGTCCCCAAAACTGTGATACTGCTATAAGCAGCGTTTTCTCATATGATTCTGGCCGATCGCTGACTTGTAACATCACAGCCACCTCTTTGACAGAACCGGCCCGGTCGTTGTACAATAGAGCCCGCACACAGAAAAGGATCCGGAAATATACAGATCCTGGAAACTACTAAAACAGATAGAAGGATTTCATTGATTTATGCACTCTATTTATGACAAACTTGCTGCATACGCTTCCAGTAAAGCTTATGCCCACAAACCCTGCCTGATTGACCAGAAAAAAACATATACTTATGAAGACGCCAGTGAACGCATCCGCGCATTCGCGGCCAGCCTGCAGAACCGCGCATATCCCGCCGGATCTCCCGTCCTGATCCGCTGTACACAGGACAGCACATTTATTCTTGCGGTCCTGGCGGTCCAGCTGGCCGGATACATCTCCGTTCCTCTGGAAAAAACCGCAGCCATGAACAGGATCCGTGATATCCTGGAGGATACCGGAGCCCGGATATACATCGGTCCTTCGGATCCGGAACTGCCGGATGCAGAATTCATTGACATACAGGAGCTGGACCGGATTCCTCCAGCACCGGGACATGCCTTTGCGCCCATCAATCCTGATGATACCGCGGAAATCCTGTTTTCCACCGGAACCACCGGAAAACCCAAAGGAATCGTCCTCACACATGGCAACAACATCGCGAATGCTGAAAATGTCATCCATGGCGTCAGCATGAAGCCGGATAACAGAGAACTGATCCCCATGCCACTTTCCCACAGTCACGGTCTGCGCCGGGTCTACGCCAATCTCTGCAATGGGAGCACGGCCGTCATCATCAATGGAGTCACACTGCTGAAACCGATGTTCGAAATGATGGAAAAACATCAGGTCACATCACTGGATATGGCCCCTTCGATTCTCAGTATGGTCCTGAAACTCTCAAAGGATAAGCTGGGGGAATACGCGGATCAGATTGACTATATCCAGCTGGGCAGCGCGCCGCTGGTCGAAGAAGACAAAAATCGCCTGATGGAACTGCTCCCGCGTACCCGTCTTTACAATTTTTACGGAAGCACCGAGTCGGGATGCTCCTGCATCCTGGATTTCCAGCATGATCAGGGCCGTCCAAACTGTATCGGCCGCCCTACCGTCCATTCTTCATTCCGTTTCGTGGACGAAAACCGGAATGAAATCAGCGCGACACCGGAGCATCCCGGATTGATCGCGACATCCGGTCCCATGAATATGAAAGGGTATCTGAACGCGCCGGAACTGACCGCCAGTGTTACCGGTGAAGGTTATCTGTATACAAAAGATCTCGGTTACCAGGATGAGGAAGGATACATTTACTGCCTGGGACGCCAGGACGACATTATTAACAGCGGCGGGATCAAAATTTCCCCGGACGAAATCGAATCCGAAGCCAGGAAGTATCCGGCCGTAAAAGACTGCGCCTGTATCCCGGTTCCTGACAAAATGCAGGGACAGGCACCCAAACTGTATATTTCCCTGGCTGTCAGCAGGGAACGGTATGATTCCGGTGATTTCAGGAAATTCCTGAAACAGAATCTGGACGGCAACAAAGTGCCTAAGAAGATCGGGATTATCGATACCATTCCACGCACGTCCAACGGTAAAATCCAGAGAAAAAAACTCATACTGATGCATCAGAAAGGATAGAAAACGGGGCTGCCGGCGAATACCGGACAGCCCCGTAAACATTTCATGAAATGACAGAATCATCGAAAATCTTCATAAGATCCTTCGCTACGCTCAGGATGACAGAACAGAATATACGACTCGTGATCCATCACTAATAAATGCGGAAGAACCTGTATATTGGAAAAATCCTGTTAACCTTCCGCACCGGTATCGCCAAGCGCGTCTTCAAAGAGACGCCACATCGCGCCATATCCTTCAGAATCCGGACTGACCGGCTTCGGGATCGTATTTCTTTCATCCAGTTTGATCCGCCCGCCTTTGTCCATCATGATAATCCGGTCTCCCAGGACGATGGATTCCTGGATATTATGCGTAATAAAGATCACGGTAAGATTTTCTTCTTCTTTAATCCGCCTGAGTTCTGCCTGGAGCTTGTTACGGGTCATGGCATCCAGTGCCGCGAACGGTTCATCCATCAGCAGAATCCCCGGATTCATCACCAGCCCCCTGGCGATCGCCACCCGTTGCTTCATCCCTCCGGAAAGCTGATGCGGATAATAGTCAGCATACTCCTGCAGATTCACCATCTTCAGTTTTTCTTCGGCACGGGAACGCAGTTCCTGTTTATCGCGAATCCCGTTCACTTTCATCGGATATTGTACATTTTTCAGAACTGTTTTCCAGGGGAACAGCTGATTGTAATCCTGAAAAACCATCATCCGGTCCGGACCCGGACCCGTCACAGTATTTCCATCTACCCGTATCGTTCCTTCGTAATCTTCCAGTCCCGCGATACAACGTACCAGAGTCGTTTTACCACACCCGGAAGGACCCAGTATGCAGAGAAATTCTCCTTCCGGTACGCTCAGATCCAGATTACTGAGAATATCCGCGGAATCAGGAGAGGTCCGGTAGTTTTTGGTCAGGCGCTCCACCTGCAGCCGTACATGATTCATCTACACCATCCCCCATTTCACAACGGTTTTCCGTTCAATAACCTGGAATACCAGGTACTCCACGATAATCCCGATCAGGATGATGACAATCAGAGCCGCAAACATTCCGGCATAGTTGAGGTTGGTGCGTTTCATAAAAATGTACCATCCGATGCCTGCGCCGGAACCGGTTGTCCCGAAAATCATCTCGATTGCGATCAGTCCCCGCCAGGCTCTCGCCCAGCCCATACGGATACCGGAAATCAGTGTACCAAGGGTCGCCGGCAGATAGACTCCGGTAATCAGGCGCGCGCCTTTGAGTCCGAAGATCTTTCCTTCTTCCACATACATCCTGTTAATTCCGGAAAAGCCTCCGAGGATGCTGCGTGACATGGGCCAGATGACTCCGTGGACGACGATGAAAATGATCACACTTTCACCGATTCCGAACCATCCCATGGCGATCGGGATGAGCGCGACACCGGGGATCAGGTCACAGATGGAAGTGACCATATTATAGATGCTGTACACCGTTCTGCTGATCATGCAGAACGATGAGAACACGAAGGCCAGGAGGATCCCTATGACAAGTCCGCGGATCAGCAGTGACAGAGAATACAGGACGTATTCTGCCATATTTTCCTGTGTAAAGCCCCTGACAAGCGCATGCCCGATCGATGTGACGGACGGGAAGGTCAGCTGATTGACCATGCCGCTGTTGGACATGACCTGCCAGCCGATGATCACAATAATAAGAAAAATGAGTTGAGCCCGGAGATTTTTTAAAGTCTGTCTTTCTATCATTTACGGTCAGTTTCCTTTTACATTGTCGAAAGCAAGGTCACTGAAGGATTCCGGAGCAGGATTATCCATAAAACCATTCTCATCCATAAATTTCGCCGCAGTCATAATTCCCTTACATTCTGTAGAGAAGATGGTTTCTTCGTTTTCCAGCCATGTCTGGTATTCGGAAGCACTGAGTTCTTCCGCGGCTGCGAGGATTTCCGCAGCTTCCTTCGGATTATCATTGATGAAATCAATACTTTCCTGGAGTGCTTTGATGACACCGTTATATCTCTTTGGATGCTGATCGTGAATCTCTTCTGTCGCAGTCAGGACAATCGTTGAGTTCCCTTTCGGCCATACATCCGCAATCCCCTCGACTTCATGAAGCGTACTGTTCTTCTGTTCCTGATAGAGATACGGCGGATTGGTGATCTGGAGATTTACGGAACCATTCAGAAGAGCGGTCATTCCGTCCGGATGGGACATGGCGACGATATTCTTGTCAAGCGCCTTCGCGTCTCCCAGCTGTTTTTTGGCTGCCATCGCGAGCAGGATATGCTGGAAGCTTCCCATATTGACAGCCGCGATTTTATCATCCTTCTGAATGTCAGCAAAAGAATGGATATCCGGATCGTTTGACATGACGGCGTTTGGCATACTGTCCATGGAAGAAGCTATTTTGATTTTCAGTCCGCTGGAAACAGCCGTAATCGCCGGTGAAAGACCCATGCCTCCGAAGTCGATTTCTCCTGAAGCCATTCCTTCATTGACTGCGGAACCGGAATTCAGTGTAACCCATTTCACACTGACCCCTTCACAGTATTTCTCGACAAGCTGCTGTTCTTTCATAATCGTCAGCGGAGCGTAAGACATCCCGTTCTGCATGGCGATTGTCACCGTTTTTTCCTTCTCTGCTTCAGCGCTGCCTGACCCGCTGACTGATCCAGTGCCGCATCCGGTCAGGACAGTCACAGAAAAAAGAGCCAGAGCAATGAGAAAGACGAATGTTTTTCTGAGTTTCATTTCTTCACCTCTTCTGAAAAGCCGTGTTTCCGCCTGTGGAATCCGATTCCACAGCAGATTGTAAATGAATTTGTATCTGTCTTTCTAAACTATAATAAAAACCGTGAAAAAATGCAAGTGCCGGCAATCTCAGGATTTTCCAAATCCGATACCGGAAATAACCGCGATGATCGCGATGATCCACCATCCTGTTCCAAGAAGTCCCAGAATCCCAAGGACAATACAGAGAACCGGGCAGAGCGCGAACAGTCCGAGACCGAAAAGGAATTTGATCAGTCCCCACGCGAGCTTCAGAGCCAGACGGATCAGAAACAGTACCAGTAAAACAGTCATGATCGTGATGGTTACAGCAAGTATCATTTTTTATACCCTTTCATAATTCCCGGCCTCCAGGGGATCTCCTCCTTCAGACCATTCTCGCCTTCCGTTTCCAGAAGAGCCAGAAACTCCGCCGCTTCCGGCAGTTCCTTTTCGCTGAAGACGATGATCCCGGCATTCCGGAGTATTTCGACAGTAGTTCCCTCGCCATGGATGAGTGTTCCGTTGAAATGACCATCATGAATCAGTGAACTGCCACAGGCAGGGCTTTTTTCCTTCATGACCGCGAACGCGACATGGTGCTCCCGGGCCAGTTGCAGCGCATGGACTGATCCTTCCCGGTACGCGGAAGTGACATCTGTTCCGTCCAGACAGATGACATTTCTCCCGGAACGTTCTGATGGAGGACGGGGAACGGAAAGTCCTCCATCCACCTCCGGACAGACAGGAACCAGACGGTTTTCTTCCTTCCATTTGAGGAGGATACTGTTCTCCAGAGGGATCCTTCGTCCGTCATAACGTACAGGTTCTTCACCTCCGTAAAGACACCGGCTGATCAGTATTTTCCGCTGAGAAGATGACCCGGAGGGGACTTCCGGTTCCGTATCGCCCCGGTCAGGCATATGGAATCCCTTTCCCCGTATGGTCAGAAAAAGATGCATCAGGCCGTTTTTCAAAAAAATCAGCTTCTGAAACGCCCATGACAGGATGACCGGAAGGCCTTCTGCCGCGGCAGAAAACAGTTTCCGCAACCTGTCTTTCAATTGCGCGATGATTTTTCTGTAATGCATGTTTCTGCCTGTCTTCCATCAGGATTCATTGACCAGTTTTCCCGTCATATGTTCCGGTACGATGGAAACGACTTCAACAGCCGGACCGGAGTGCCGGATTTCATGATCAATGTATTCTTCGTCGGAAGTGAATTTGTGACTGATGTGACGGCAGATTTCCAGTGCTTCCTGATGATCCTCAAGGATCGTGGCACGGCCGAACAGGACGACACATCTGATATTGAGGGCCCATTCTCCTTCCCTGCGGTACCCCTGATCATACACACAGAACGATACTTTGTCGCAGGCGCGGATCGCGTCGATTTTATGTCCTTTTTTCCCACAGTGGAAGTACAGACGGTCATGTTCTTCGTCATACCAGTGACTGACGGGAATGCCATACGGGTACCCATCATCACCGATCATGGAAAGAACGCCTCTCGGCTCATTTTTTAATATATGGATGCACTCTTCTCTGGAAAGTGCCTGATTTGCTCTTCTCATCGGTCTGAACATAATTTCCTCCTCCGGGAACTGTACCTTAATAACTTTCTTACTTTACTCTGTCATTTCTGATGAATATTCTTTCAGAAACGTAGTATACCCTACCGGGAGAAGGACTTCAATTTGTTGCCGGAATTCAATTCTGAAAAAATATGAACCTCTTTTTTCATCAGTCCTTTATCCGTTCAAAGCGGTATTCCT
>CAMNJG010000090.1 GCA_946541285.1 uncultured Clostridia bacterium | reverse complement strand
TATCTGGCAGCTATTTTGCATGATATCGGCAAGATCGGGACACCGGATGAGATCTTCAGCAATCCGAAGACAGACAAGGCGAAGCAGTTCCTGGCCAGTATCCTGTAAAAGCAATAGGGAAACGCTGATTTATTCCCCTGCTTATTTGTCATCTGACTCTTAATCGGCCTGTGGAAAGGTGATTTTTTGATTAAATCAGTGTTTCCATAGACAGATGCTTCATTTTTTCCCTGCGGCAGCACCTGCCCCGCAGGGATTTTTTTTCGATGAAACGACAGAAATAATGGAAATCGTATCGTAAAAGCGGTATCATTAATAGGATTGGATATTTTTATTTTATCAATGTCTGTGCTCTGGTATGTATACTATTGTAAAATGCAGGCAGAAAGATTGGAGAGTAAGCATGGAAAGAGAATCGCTTGGATCCCGGATGGGGTTTATCCTGCTGAGTGCGGGGTGTGCCATCGGGATCGGGAATGTATGGAAATTTCCGTACATGGTAGGCTCCTACGGAGGCGGTATTTTCGTACTGTTTTATCTGTTTTTCCTGGTCATCATGGGTGTGCCGATCATGGCGATGGAGTTCGCGACCGGCAGAGCGGCCCAGAAGAGTCCTGTCAAGCTTTATCAGGAACTGGAACAGCCGGGGCAGAGGTGGCATCTTCATGGCTATATCTGTATGGTCGGCAATTATATGCTGATGATGTTCTACACGACGGTTTCCGGATGGATGCTGTACTATTTTTACGCGGCACTGCGGGGCAGCTATGAAAATATGGATGCGGAAGGAGTCGGCAATTTCTTTGGGGGACTGCTGGCCAATCCGGTTCCCATGGTTGTCTGTATGGTGATCGTCTGCGTCGCCGGTTTCCTGGTTCTGTCGATCGGCCTCCAGAACGGCCTTGAGAGAATTACCAAGGTCATGATGCTGCTCCTGCTGCTCCTGATTGTGGTACTGGCACTGCACAGCATGACGATGAAGGGTGGTTCGGACGGTCTCGTCTTCTATCTGAAACCGGATTTGCAGAAGCTGAAAGAAGCAGGTGTCGGTCACGTGATCCTTGGCGCGATGACCCAGGCGTTCTTTACACTGAGCCTCGGTATCGGTTCCATGGCGATTTTCGGCAGTTATATCGGAAAGGAACGGGCACTGCTGGGCGAAGCGGTCAATGTCGCGGTTCTGGATACCTTTGTGGCGATCTGCTCCGGACTCATTATTTTCCCGGCATGCGCTGCCTTTGGCGTCAATGTGGACAGCGGCCCGAGCCTGCTGTTCATCACCCTCCCGAATGTATTCAATAATCTGGCCGGAGGCCGTCTGTGGGGAAGCCTGTTCTTCCTGTTTATGGTGTTCGCCGCGTTTTCAACGGTACTTGCCGTGTTTGAGAACATTGTTTCCTGCTGTATGGATCTTTTTTCCTGGACCCGTAAAAAAGCATGCGTGATTAACATCTTTGTCATGACCATCCTGTCCCTGCCATGCGCTCTGGGATACAATCTGCTGTCCGGTTTTACACCGATGGGCGAAGGTTCGGCTGTCCTGGATCTGGAGGACTTCATCGTCAGCAATCTGATCCTGCCGCTGGGTTCCCTGATCTTCCTCCTTTTCTGTACCTGGAAAAAAGGATGGGGCTGGGAAAACTTCACTGCGGAAGCGAATACCGGGAAAGGACTCCGTTTCCAGAACTGGATGAGAGGCTACCTTACCTATGTGCTGCCGGTCATCGTTATTATTGTATTTGTGATGGGTCTGATTTGAGGATAAATATATGAACAGAACCGATGATCAGGAAAAAGATCTGCTCTGGGAAGAAATCAGAACCGAACATCTGATTCAGGATCAGTGGATTGATTTCCGGCGGTCGGCATACCGGCTGCCGGACGGAAGCGTCTGGGAACCGTTTTACAGTTACAGCCGGAGGGATTACGTTGTAATTGTGGCTTCAGACGAAAATGGCGATTATCTCTGTGTCCGGCAGTTCCGCCAGGGGATCCGTCAGGTAACGACCGAATTCCCGGCCGGCGGGATCGAACGGAACGATGGAAAGCAGTACGGAAGCAGGATTGCTTCATCCGCGGAGGAAGAGGCGCTTCTGGCGGCAAAACGCGAGCTGAGGGAAGAGACCGGTTATGAGTCAGAAGAATGGGAACATCTCCTGACCGTGCCGTCCAACGCGACGATCGCGGATAATGTTGCGTGGGTGTTTACGGCAAAAAACTGCCGGCGTTTTTCAGAGCAGGAACTGGATGAGACTGAATTTCTGCATATGCGGAAGTATTCCGCGGAGGAGATCGAGCTCCTGATCGCGGAGGGACGTTTCCAGCAGTCCGTGCATGTCATGGCGTGGCTGCTGGCGCAGAGAAGAGGATGAATTGACCGATTTCTATCATCACATTTATGTCTATATGTCACAGTTCCTGATGGAGGTACAGTCCAATGAGTATTTCTGATGTTATCAGCCTGCTTTCCGGGATTTCCATGTTCCTGTTCGGGATGTCCCTGATGGGAGAGGCTCTGAAGCAGGTGTCAGGGGATAAACTGGAGCCGATTCTGTATAAACTGTCTGGTTCCCCGATCCGGGGCCTGCTGCTGGGCAGCGGTGTCACGGCAGTGATCCAGTCATCCTCCGCGACATCGGTCATCCTGGTGGGATTTGTCAGTTCCGGCATTATGAAAGTCCGGCAGGCGATCCCGGTGATCCTGGGTGCGATTTTCGGTACGAGTATTACAGGGTGGATCATCTGTCTGAGTTATATCGAAGGGACTGACACGCTCAGCGCATTGCTTTCCACGGCGACACTGACCGGGATCATCGCGGTGACCGGGATCCTTCTGCGGATGTTCAGCAAAAATAAAGTCCATAACCGTGTGGGGGATATTCTGCTGGGGCTGGCGATCCTGCTTTTCGGCATGAGCCTGATGAGCGGATCTGTCGTGGGCCTGAAAGAACAGCCGTGGTTTCATATGATGCTGACATCCATGAAAAATCCGCTCCTGGGCATTCTGGTCGGGATGGCGGTGGCAGCCATGCTGCAGTCTGCTTCCGCGGCGGTCGGGATTGTCCAGGCGCTTTCCATCACCGGGGCGATTACCTTCAATGTGGCGCTGCCTCTGTTCATGGGGATTTCGATTGGTGCATCCCTTCCTGTCATGCTTTCTTCCCTGGGAACCAATACCAACGGAAAGCGGACGGCTCTCAGCTACCTGGTCTCCTGTTTTGTCGGAGTCATGGCAACCGCTTCGATCTTTTATATTATTGAAGCGATTGTCCATCTGCCTTTCATGGAAATGATCATGAATCCTTTCTCGCTGGCGTTTGTCAATACGGTTTTCCGTTTTGTCATGATCTGTATCCTGATGCCGTTTACGAAGGTGCTGGAAGCGATTGTAAACTACATCATTCCGGCAAAAGCGGTGGAAGGAGTCAATCCGATTTATCTGGATGAGCGTTTTACCAGACATCCGTCCCTGGCGATCGAACAGAGCCGTATTGTCATCAATGATATGGCGAGACAGGCCAGCCACGCGGTCAGCGAGGCATCCGCGCTGCTCAGTCATTACAGCGAGGAAGGCTTTCAGCGCGTAGTGGACCTGGAAACGGAAGGAGATCAGTATGAGGATACTATCGGTTCCTTCTTAATGAAACTTTCCGAGGAGGACCTGACAGAGCGTCACAGTCATGAATCGTCACTGTTTCTGCATACGCTTTCTGATTTTGAGCGAATCTCTGACCATGCGCTGAATATCGCGAATAACGCCCAGGAAATCCATGAGAAACAGCTTGTTTTTTCGGATCATGCCACGCATGAGCTTTCTGTCATGAAAGCCGCTGTACGCGAAATCCTGGACATCACGATTCAGGCTTTCCTGGATGAAGATATGAAAAACGCGGAACGTGTGGAGCCTCTGGAGGAGGTCATCGATGATCTCTGCGACCAGATGAAGCTGCATCATGTCGAACGTCTGCAGACTGGAAGATGCAGTATTTCGCAGGGTTTTGTTTTCAACGACCTGATGACCAATTTCGAGAGAATTTCCGACCATTGTTCAAATATTGCAGTAGCCCTGATCGAGATTTATTCCGGTTCATTTGCGACACATGAATATCTGGGAACGATCAAATCGAAACGAAATGATCAGTTTGAGCGCTATTTTGATGAGTATAAGGCCAGATTCGCGATATGAGGAAGATATCAGGGTTTATATAAAGAGGAAATGGATTATTGAAGATTGTCATTTCAAGTGATATTTATTATCCCATGATCAATGGTGTGGCTGTTTTTTCACGCAGTCTGGCAGCCGGTCTGCATCAGAGGGGTCATGAGGTCCTGGTACTGGCGCCCAGTATTACCGGCAAGTTTTCGATTGAAAAGGACAAAGAGTATGGTTTCACCGTGGTAAGGCTTTCTTCGCGGAAACTTCCTCTGTATCCGGATCAGATCAGCAAAGTGCCGGATTCCAGGTTTCTGCTCGGGAAGCGCCTGCCCCGGATTGTCTATAAAAACGGAATTCATGTCAGCTTCGGCTCCTACTTTCAGATCCGGAGGATTCTGGATCAGTTCGCGCCGGACATTATCCATAATCAGACACCGGGTCCGGTGGCCCTGCATGTGACGCATTACGCGAAGCGGTATCGTGTGCCACTGGTCGCCACCGACCATGCGTATCCGGACAATCTGACACAGCAGCTGAAAATTCCGAAGCTGGCGAAATATCCGGTCAACAAGCTGATGAATGTGTATTTTATCAGTTTCCTGCGCCGCAGTGAATACGCGATGATGCCGACGGAACAGGCCATCCATGATCTCATCCCCAAAAAACGGAGACGCTTTAAAGTACCGGTGGAGGCACTGAGCAACGGGATTGATCTGTCCCGTTTCTCACCGGGGCTGCCGGACAGGGAAGTGTATGAAAAGTACGATCTGCCAGTGGATGTTCCGGTAGTTCTGTATACAGGACGGGTGGACCCGGAGAAAAGCCTCCATATTTTAATGGAAGCCTTTATCCGGGTATCATCGGAACTGCGGGAGGTTCATCTGGTCATCGTCGGGGATGGTACTGCGAGATCGGGACTGGAAAAGATGGCGGAAAGAGCGGGACTGCGCAGCCGTGTCCACTTTACCGGCCGCGTGGTGGGAGATGATGTTCCCCAGCTTTACAGGACCGCGGATCTCTTTGTCATCACTTCCAAGACAGAGACACAGAGTATCGTCCTGCTGGAAGCCATGGCCACGGGACTGCCGTGTGTGGCGGTGGACGCCGGTGCCATTCCGGAGCTGGTGCAGACGGACGAGAACGGTTTCCTGTGTGAAGCGGATGATGTCAGGGCGGTCGCGTCAGGGATGAAAAAAATCCTTACTGATGAAGCTCTGTGCCGGTCGATGGGCGCAGCGTCCCTGGAAAAGGTGAAAAAACATGATATCAGTTATACTCTGACGAGGGTGGAGGAAATCTACCGTCTGGTTGTGGAGAATTACTGAGGATGTGGACAGTAACACCTGGTCCGGTGATCTTTTACAGATTGCCGGACTTTTTCTTTTCCTGTTAAGCAGTTCTGTGGTACACTATATGTATCTGATAAATGGTAAAAACTGAAAGGAGAGTGCAGACATGCTGATACTGATCATTGCTCTGATCGTGGTTGCTGTCATTGTCCTCTGGCTGGTCACGGGCTATAACCGTTTTGTGTCATCCCGGAATGATGTCGAAGAGGGCTGGTCAACGATGGATGTCTATCTGAAAAAACGGTATGATCTGATTCCAAACCTGGTCAATACTGTAAAAGGATACGCGGAACATGAAAAAACGACGCTGGAAAATGTCATCAATGCCCGGAATACCGCGGTATCCGCTCAGTCGGTGGAAGAACGGGCCAGAAGTGAGGGGGAACTGAACGGTGCCCTGCGGAAACTTTTTGCCCTGGCGGAAAGCTATCCGGATCTCAAGGCGAACCAGAACTTCCTCAACCTGCAGGATCAGCTGCAGGTTCTCGAAGAAGATATCGCGAATTCCAGACGGTATTATAATGCCTGTGTCAAGACACTGAATAATCTCTGTCAGAAGTTCCCAAGCAATCTGATTGCAGGTCTCTTTCATTTTGAGCCTGCGGATATGTTCCGTGTGGATGATGTCACGGAACGTCAGAATGTCCGGGTGGAGTTTTAAGGAAAGGAGCGCTGCTGTGGTTTGAGATCAGACAATAAAATCTGATGGATTTCTGCGGCAGCTTGTTTTTTTTATGAAAAGCAGAAAAAAACGGCCGGG
>CAMNJG010000089.1 GCA_946541285.1 uncultured Clostridia bacterium | reverse complement strand
CGGTACCTGGCGTTATCAGAGCTACCGGCGTATGTCGTAGCATCGTCTGCTGATAACAACGCCGTCAGAGTGGATTCCGACAGAGAAACCGTACAATTGATGAAGCGACAGTTCCCTGGGAAATGCTCAGGAAACAGAGAGAGGAAATGATTATGAGAAAATGGTTCGCGACAGCGCTGATCTGTGTGATGGCAGTCTGCCTTCTGGCAGGATGCGGAGAGACAGAGGAGGAGTTTTCCTCCGTAGCACCGCCGGTTCACCGTACCGCGCAGGATTCACAGCGTGATACGAAAACAGAAAAAAAGGCAAATGTCAGGATGCTGGGGATCAAGGCGAACGGCGCTTTTGAAGTATTGCTGAATAACCGGACCGGTCAGGGGATTACCGCGTTGAAAGTCGGGACAGATCAGACGATCGGGAACGCGAAAAATCTGCTGGAAGGCGCGGCGGTCTACGCGAATGAAGAGCAGGTGGAACTGTTCTATAAACCGGAAGCATCGTCCGATGCGGCAGGATCCGGTGAAAAGGCACTGACACCGGCCTATCTGCTCCATTTCAGGCTGCAGGACGGTACAGAACATACACTGCATGCTTTTCCGTTTGGTGATATCGAAGAAGGATCCATCCGGATGCAGGATGGTGTGGCCTATCTTTCCTATCTGAGTAAATCGACCGGAGACGCGATTGAAACGCTCGATTCAGAAAAGGCCGTGATCGACCAGGCGAAGGAAGCTGCGGAAAAAGCAGCCGCAGAAGCAGCAGAGGCAGAGAAAAAGGCTGCAGAAGAAGCAAAGAAAAAAGCAGAGGCGGACGCAGCAGCGCAGGCTGCCGCTGCCTCAGAAGCTTCCAAATCAGCGGATACGAACGCTTCCGGTTCGAATGCGGCGACTGACAACAATGCGGGAAACAGCCAGAGCACGACGCAGCCTGCTTCCACGGGCAACTCCGGTTCTTCCGGCAGCAGTTCGTCATCCTCCGGATCTTCGACACAGCAGCAGACAACCTCTACCAGCAGTACGAGTACATCGTCGGGTTCCTCCGGTTCCGGGAGCAGTTCTTCTTCCGCGCAGACGGATTCAGGAAATGATACGTCTTCTTCAGATTCTTCGTCCGGCACATCTTCCGGAGGGTCATCGAACAGTAACGGTTCCGATTCCACCGGGGTGGAGGATGATGACAGCTGCCTCGGCGACGGGCTGACCTATTAAGGAGCCGCGGATGCCGATTATATCAAACGCGTTCTTCCTGTTTATCCTGGCCGGGCTGCTGCTGTATTACCTGCTGCCGCGGAAAGCGCAGATGCCGGTACTGCTGGTGATGAACCTGCTGTTTTATCTCAGTTACGGAGTCCGGGCGCTGGGATTTCTTCTGTTTTCGATCTGTGTCACTTATGCAGCAGGAAAATGGATCGGGAAACTGCAGTCAGGTGTGTCCCGGGAAGATCGGGACGCCGCGGAGATAGCGAACCGGAAATGCCGCCGGATCCTGATCCTGGCCATGCTCCTGAATTTCGGTGTGCTCGGAGTACTGAAATATACGAATTTTGTGTTCGGGAATCTCAACGCCCTGGGGCTGTTCAGCCTGCCTCATCTGGATTTCCTGCTGCCACTGGGGATTTCGTACTATACCTTCCAGTCTGTCGGGTATCTTCTGGATGTGTACTGGAAGCGGATTCCGGCAGAGGAGAGTTTTCTCCGCCTGGCGCTGTTTGTGTCTTTCTTTCCATATATGGTGCAGGGACCGATCAGCCGTTACGGGACACTGGCACATCAGCTGTACGGGCCGCATGATTTCCGCTGGAACCATATCCGGTACGGTGTGCTTCGCATCCTGTGGGGACTGTTCAAGAAAATGGTGCTGGCGGACTGGGCCGCGGTTTACGCGGATCAGATTTTCGCGCGGCCGGATCAGTATGCCGGTATCGCGGGATTTGGTGTTCTTCTGTATACCGTGGAACTGTACGGGAATTTTTCCGGTGGCATCGACATCATGATCGGGACGGCCCGTATGTTCGGGATTACCATGGACGAGAACTTCAAACGACCGTTTTTTTCCGTGTCCGTCACAGACTTCTGGAGAAGGTGGCATATTACACTGGGTACATGGATGAAAGATTATGTGATGTATCCGCTGACGATGTCCGGCGCGATGAAAAAGCTGGGGAAAAAGTCAAAGAAAGTATTTGGAAAGAAAACAGGCAGAAATGTACCCATTGCCCTGTCCAATCTGATCGTTTTTTTCCTGGTCGGTGTGTGGCACGGACCAACCTGGGGCAATATCGGCTGGGGCCTGTATAACGGTGTGATCATCGCGTTTTCCATATTCGCGGAAAACCGTTACCGCCAGTTGAAAAAGACGCTGCATATCAACGATAAAAGCCGTGGGTGGCATGTGTTTATGGTGCTCCGGACTTTTGCGCTGATGAATCTGTCCTGGTATTTTGACTGTGTGGATTCACTTCAGACGGCGCTGAAAATGATCCGGTACTCAGTGACACAGTTTGATCCTTCTGTGTTCCTGACTGTTTCCGCTGGAAAACAGGGGGCGGCCTATACACCGGTGGCACTGGTGATTCTGCTGACTGGCTGTGTCTGCCTGTTCGCGGTCAGTTTCCTGCAGGAAAAAGGTGTGGATTTTCACAGGGTCATCGCGCGGCAGCCGGTGATGATACAGGTTACGGTCTGCTTCGTACTGCTGATGGCAGCGCTGATGCTGGGACCGATGTCCGCCGGAAGGGGGTTTATCTATGCGCAGTTCTAGGCGAAAGCTCTTTTCTCTGGTACTGGCCCTGTGCCTGGTGCTCGCCTTCCTGATCCTGGCGGATCTTGCCCTGTATCCCTGTACGTTTATCCGGAATGATGTCCATGCAGTGGTTACGGACCGGAAGGATCTGGTGATCCTGGGTTCCTCCAACGGAAAGATGGATCTGGATCCGGACGTGCTCCTTGCGGGAACCGGAAAAACCGGGCATAATCTCTGTGTCGGCGGAGAGTATCCGGTGGACGCGTTTTATCTGACAAAGCTGATGTTGGAAAAAAATCCGCCGGAACAGATTCTTTTTGAACTGGATCCCGGCTATTTTATGACAGAAAAAGAACCGGGAAACAATTACCTTCTGTTTTTTCATGAATTTCCGGTCTCTCTGGCAAAGCTGCGGTATTTCGCGGATACACTCCGGAACTGTGATCTGCGTTCGGTCCTGTTTCCGGCTTATGAATACTCCCTCAGCTATGAACTGCCGAGGATCCGGGAAACCCTGCGCCGGAAGCTGAGTGGGGATTACAGTATTGAAATTTTTAAAGGAAAGGTGCAGGAGTATCACGAAAACGGATTCATTGAAAAATACCCGGTACAGGAGGAACAGTTTCCTGCGTATCATGGTTTTGAATTTATGGTAAACGATCAGGTGCGGCGTAACACGGAGTATCTGGAGAAGCTGTCGGGACTCTGCGGGAAACGGGGGATTGATTTCCGGATCGCGGTGATGCCCGTGCCACAGACGGCACTGGACAGGGATCCGGAAGCGTATGGCCGCGCGTGGAGCTATTTTGATGATTTCTGCGCAGCCCATCAGATCAGGCTGTATAATTTTAATACGGAATATTATGACGCGTTTTCCCATGAAGCCGCGTGTTACGTTGATTATGACGGCCACATGAACGGAGAAAGCGCAGAGGAGTTTTCCGGAGTATTTGGAACGATACTGAGAGAAGGCAGAGGATAGAATGGATAAAATAATTGAAATACTGGAAGATCTGGTTCCGGACGAAGAATTCGCGGGAAGAACCGGTCTGGTTGACGATGGCGTGCTGCAGTCGATTGTGATTCTGAATCTGATATCGGAACTGGACGATGAATTTGAGATCGATATCTCGGTAGGAGATGTGGTCCCGGAGAACTTTGATTCGGTGGAAGCGATCTGGGCGCTGGTACAGAAGTATCAGGGATAGGACGGAGGCAGGGCTATGGCTCAGAATGTACTGGAATTCCTGGAGCGTTCGGCGGAGCGCTTTCCGGACAGCATCGCGTTTGAGGATCAGGAGGAAACACTGACGTACCGGGAAGTCCGTGAAATGGCGCGCAGGACCGGCAGCGCGATTGCCCGTGTGACCGGATCTGTCAATCAGCCGGTTGTGGTGTTTATGGATAAAAATATCCGGAGTCTGGTTCTGTTTCTGGGAACGCTTTACAGCGGGAATTTTTACTGCCCGCTGGACAGTCAGATGCCGGAATCAAGGATCCGGGCGATTCTGCAGGTAACAGAGTCGGAAATCATCCTGACCGACCGGGCGCATTCCGGAGCGGTGCATCAGTTCGCGGACGGTGCCGCTGTGATCTGCTGGGAGGATATCCCCGGAACCGACGAGGATCCGGCGCTGCTCGCTGCCCGTATGTCCCTGGTGACAGAAAATGATCCGCTGTATGTGCTCTTTACCAGCGGATCGACCGGCGTACCGAAAGGTGTCGTGGTCAGTCACCATGTCATTACCAATTACCTGGAATGGCTGGATCAGACGTTCGATATGGATGAACATGCTGTTTTCGGGAATCAGGCGCCGCTGTATTTTGATATTTCGGTCCATGATCTGTATGGGGCGATCTATTTCGGCGCGAAGATGGTCATCATTCCACCGGCCCTGTTCAGCTTTCCGGTCCGGCTGGTTGAGTTCATGAACGAAAAGAAAATCAGTACTTTCCTGTGGGTGCCTTCCGCGATGAGCATTGTCGCGGCACTGAAAACGTTCCGGGAGCTTCGTCCGGCTTTCCTGAACCTGGTGATGTTCGCGGGAGAAGTCCTGCCGAGGAAGTATCTGGACTACTGGATGGAACATCTTCCGGACGCGCGGTTCGCCAACCTGTATGGTCCGACAGAAACCTTTGTCTGTACGGCTTATCTCTGCACCGGACAGGAACCGGCAGGAAGTACGATGCCGATCGGCCGGCCGGTCCGGAATGTCCAGGCGTATATCCTGGACGAAAACGGACAGCCGGCAGCGAAAGGTGCGACGGGAGAATTGTGCCTGGCCGGCAGCTGCCTGGCAACAGGGTATTACAATAATCCGGAAAAAACAGAGGCTGTTTTCGTCCGGAATCCGGGAATCCCGGGGGATCCTGAGCGTATTTACCGTACAGGGGACCTGGTCCGGGAAAATGAGGACGGTGACCTGATTTATCTCTCCCGGCGGGATTACCAGATCAAACACATGGGCTACCGGATCGAGCTGGGCGAGATCGAAACCGCGGCCTATGCCATTCCGGAAATCCGGGACTGTGTCTGTATTTATGATGAGAAACGGAAGCGGATTGTCCTGTATTATGACGGGAAAGAAATGGACAAAAAGGAGTTAAGAGAACGGATCAGCAGTAAAGTGCCGGACTATATGGTTCCGGGGAAATATGTTTACCTGCCGGTGCTGCCGCATAACGCGAACGGAAAAATTGACCGGAAAGCACTGGCAGCAGGGAATTAAAAGAAAAAACCGGGGTCCGCGGCAGCGGATCCCGGTTTTTCCATGTGATTTTCAGTTGAAAAAATATGTCACATCATGATTTTTGACTGAATGCGTGTTTCCCGGACAAATTACCGGTTCCAGGACTCAAACTTCTGGTCCAGATAAGCGATCCGGTCTGTCATCCACTGCTGCAGGTCAGAGACCACTTCATCATAGGATATCCCACGGTAGTACGCAACTTCAAACGCGGCAATCTGGTAATACTCCGGCCAGATGAGATGATTCCGGCTTTCGGAAAGAGCAAGCTGTTCCTTATATTCATTCAGGTTCTGGTCAGTATATTGAAGTTCCAGATCCCTGAATTCGCTGTCATACAGCTTTTTTACCGCTTTCCGGAAAGCAGGAATGCGCTCAAGTGCTTCGGACAGATAAGAATTCTGAAGCTCGTGATCCGGTTCATATACGCCATCCCAGACAATACCGAAGCTGAGATCACTGTCCCAGATCGGTCCCTGATGAAGGATCTGATCTTCCATATAAAAATACGTGGATCCGAAATAGGCATCAGCATTGAGGCTGAACTGGTAAAGCAGGTACATCCTGGCCATGGAGTCCAGATCACAGTATTCTGTGAAAGAACGCCTGGTCCTGGAGTTGATTCCAGTGTAACGTCCCCGTTGATTGACAGCATAGACAGCATCTTCAAATTCCTGGTAAAATTCACTGATGTATTTTACGTCCTGCTGGCTGAGATATTCCGGAGCTTTGAGATTGACACCTTTTCCCCGTGTAGTGAGGAAGCCATTGATTTCATCGTACTGAGTATGGTTC
>CAMNJG010000088.1 GCA_946541285.1 uncultured Clostridia bacterium | reverse complement strand
TCTTCCAGCGTCGACGCGATGCCCAGTACTTCCCCGGTGGATTTCATTTCCGGCCCGAGATGGGTATCGACATTGATCAGCTTTTCAAAAGAGAAGACCGGTACCTTGACCGCGTAATACGGACTCGTGCGGTAAAGACCCGTACCATAGCCCATCTCCGAAAGCTTTTCGCCCAGCATGGCCCTGGTGGCCAGTTCCACCATCGGCACACCGGTGACCTTGCTGATATACGGGACGGTCCGGGAGGATCTCGGATTGACTTCGATCACATACAGATCATTCTCGTAGATCAGATACTGGATATTGAGCAGGCCGAGGGTTTTCATGGACAGCGCCAGCTTCGCGGACTGGTCGATGATCTTATCGACAATATCATCCGTAATATTCCAGGCAGGATAGACCGCGATCGAGTCGCCGGAATGGATCCCGGTCCGCTCGATATGCTCCATGATGCCCGGGATCAGGATTTCCTCACCGTCACAGATCGCGTCGACCTCCAGCTCGATCCCCTCCAGGTATTTGTCGATCAGGATTGGATTCTCAATTTCCTGACGGAGGATGATCTCCATATATTCCTGAATATCGTCATCGTCAAACGCGATGATCATGTTCTGGCCACCCAGCACATAGGACGGACGCATCAGGACCGGATAGCCGATATCATGGGCAGCCTGCAGGGCTTCTTCCGTTGTCATCACCGTCTCGCCACGGGCCCGTTTGATCTCCAGTTCTTCCAGGAGTTCATCAAAACGCTCCCGGTCTTCTGCCATATCGATGCTGTCCGCCGGTGTCCCGAGGATCCGGACACCGTTCTCATCGAGGTGCTTTGTCAGTTTGATCGCGGTACCACCGCCATACGCGACAACGACCGCGTCCGGCTTCTCTGTATGGATGATGTTCATGACATCCTCGTCCGTCAGCGGTTCAAAGTACAGGCGGTCCGCGGTATCAAAGTCCGTAGATACCGTCTCCGGGTTATTGTTGACGATGACAACTTCATAACCTGCCTTTTTAAGCGCCCAGACACACTGTACGGACGAATAGTCGAATTCGATCCCCTGACCGATCCGGATCGGCCCGGAACCGAAAACAATCACGGTTCCCTTCGGATGATCCTTCCGTTCCTGTTCGCGGATGAAAGCTTCTGCCTCATTTTCCGTGTCGTATGTGGAATAAAAGTACGGGGTTTCCGCGTCAAACTCCGCCGCGCAGGTATCCACCATCTTGTAGACAGCATGGCGCGGATTCCGGATTTCCTGACCGGAAAGCCTCCTGATTTCCGCGTCCGGATACGCGCATCTCTTTGCCGCGAGGTAAAGATCGTCCGTCAGCTCCTCCGCCTGCAGACGTTCTTCCATCCGGACCAGATTCACCAGCTTTTCCAGGAACCAGCAGTCAATCTTCGTAATTTCATGAATCTGCTGAACCGTCAGGAGTCCGCGGGAAAGTGCCTGATAGATCACAAACAGACGCTCATCGTCCTGATTGTGGACTTTTTCAAGGATACTTTCATCAGAGAGACTCCGCATATGTTCATGATCCAGGGTCCGGTGCCCGATCTCCGCGCCCCGGACTGCTTTCATCAGGGCTTCCTCAAAGGTCTGTCCGATGGCCATGACTTCTCCGGTGGCTTTCATCTGTGTCCCCAGGGTACGTCTGGCGTACACGAATTTATCAAACGGCCATTTCGGGAATTTCACGACCACATAGTCCAGCGCCGGTTCAAAGCAGGCATACGTACTGCCTGTCACGGCATTGCGGATTTCATCCAGCGTAAAACCGATGGCAATCTTGGCTGCCACCTTGGCGATCGGATACCCGGTCGCTTTGGAGGCCAGCGCGGAAGACCGGGATACCCTGGGATTTACCTCGATGACCGCGTATTCAAAGCTGTCCGGCCGGAGCGCGAACTGGCAGTTGCAGCCGCCTTCCACCTTCAGCTCGGAAATGATGCTCAGCGCCGCGCTGCGGAGCATCTGGTACTCTTTGTCGGAAAGCGTGACACACGGCGCGATGACGATACTGTCCCCGGTATGGATGCCCACCGGATCAAAATTCTCCATGGAGCAGACCGTGATGACATTGCCCGCGGCATCCCTCATCACTTCAAATTCGATTTCTTTCCAGCCCGCGATGGATTTCTCCACCAGCACCTGGGTAATCGGGGAAAGCCTGAGCCCGTTTTCCGTAATCTCGCGCAGCTCCTCCTCATTATTAACGATGCCACCGCCGGTGCCACCCAGTGTAAATGCCGGACGGATAATCAGGGGATATCCGACTTCCTCCGCGAATTCCACGGCGGATTCCACATCATTGACGACAAGCGACGGAATGACCGGCTGGCCGATGGCTTCCATCGTATCCTTGAACATCTGACGGTCTTCCGCTTTGTCGATGGTTTCCGGATTCGCGCCCAGCAGGATGACATTGTGCGCTTCCAGGAAACCTTCCTTCGCCAGCTGCATGGACAGTGTCAGGCCTGTCTGGCCACCAAGCGTGGAAAGCAGCCCGTCCGGTTTTTCTTTAATAATGATCCTTTTCAGGATTTCCAGGGTCAGCGGCTCGATATAAATCGCGTCCGCCATCTGGTTGTCGGTCATGATGGTCGCCGGATTGGAATTGACCAGGACGACCTCCAGCCCTTCCTGTTTCAGCGCTCTGCAGGCCTGCGTCCCGGCGTAGTCAAACTCCGCCGCCTGCCCGATCACGATCGGACCGGAACCAATGACCATTACTTTTTTCAGCTTTTTATTTAACGGCATGGACACCGACCTCCTCCATCAGTTTTACAAAATCATCGAACAGGAATTCCGAATCGTGGGGTCCTCCTGAGGCTTCCGGATGGAACTGTACAGAAAATACCGGATGATCTGTATACAATACCCCCTCACAGGTGCCGTCATTGGCGTTGACAAAACTCTCCTCCGCGTACGCCGGAAGGCTGCCGGAAACCACACAGTACCCGTGGTTCTGGCTGGTGATGAATACTCTTCCGTCACGCACCCTCCTGACCGGCTGATTGGCGCCCCGGTGTCCGTATTTCATCTTTTCGGTCCGTGCTCCCGCGGAAAGCGCCAGCAGCTGATGACCCAGGCAGATACCGAATACCGGCACACCGCTGACCCGGAGCTTCCCGATCTCTTCGATGATCTCAGGATTATCGGCGGGATCCCCCGGTCCGTTGGAAAGCATGATCCCGTCCGGCTTCATGGCCAGGATTTCCTCTGCCGTCGTGTGGCATGGAACAACCGTCACATCACAGCCGTGCTTCGCCAGTTCCCTGGCAATGTTGTACTTGGCACCCAGATCCAGGAGCACTACCTGCTTCGGTGCCATCCCGTCTGTTTCCACCGGTGCTGCCGAAAAATCATGCAGACCGGACCACACCGGCCGTTCGTCAAGGAAACGAACGGTTTCCCTGCGGTCTGTCGAAGTACTTTCCACAGCCTCCACAATCCGGTATTCTTTCAGTTTTTCCACAGCCGCGTCCAGATCCTGCGGCAGTTCCGAAAAGAACCTGCCGTTCATGACACCTTTCTCACGCACTGCTCTGGTCAGTGCCCTTGTATCAATGCCATACAGACCGGGAATCCCCTGTTGCTGTAAAAAAGTGTCAAGGTCTCCCTGATTTCTGAAATTGGAAGGCGCCTGACACCAGTCTCTGACAATATATCCTTTTACGAAAGATTTCCTGCTTTCAAAATCTTCCGGAATGACTCCATAATTTCCGATCAGCGGAAATGTCTGTATCACAATCTGTCCGAAATAACTCGGATCCGTAAGCGTTTCAAGATAGCCGGTCATTGCTGTGGTAAATACCACTTCTCCCGTCACATCCCCTTCCGCTCCGAAAGCCCTGCCTTCAAAGACGGTTCCGTTTTCCAGGAGCAGGTATCTCTTTTTTTCCATCTCTGTCTGCCTCATCTTTCTTCACGAACTTTACAAATAGGTTTTCAGTATATGCTGCGCGATATCCTTCCTGGAGCATCTGAGATCCATCGACTGCTTCGCGATGAAACGATGCGCCTGATCTTCCGTCATCCCCATGTTTTTCATCAGCCTGGCTTTGGCCCGCGCCACCAGCCGGCGCTCCGCCAGCTCCTCCTCCAGTTCCCGTGAGTGTATCCTCAGACGGGAGGCAAACCCACTGTAAGCGGAGAGACAGCCCAGGACCAGATGATACGAAGAGCGGTCCAGCGGTCTGGAAAGGACAATGATCCCCTTCTCTGTATAGTCCTCTCTGACGCGCTCAGCCGTTTTCTGGCTGGTGATCAGCACAACCGGATAGCAGAGCTTCTCACAGACATAAACACAGAGATCCAGCCCCTGGCCGTCTCTCAGAGGGGTATTGACAATCATCGCGCTGTAATTGCCTGACTCCATCAGCTGTCCTGCTTCCGAGGCGGTAAGGGAGACAGATGTTTCCGTTTCCGGGACAGCACCGGTCATGGATGTGAGGGTTTTCAGATTTTCGGGAGAACCCGATACAAGAAGGTAGTTTTTCATGATCTGCTCATCTGTTACTGCTCAGTGCCGGCCAAATCATATAAGAAAACGCTGCTTATAAAGGTATCACCGTTTTGGGGACAGCCTTTTCAAAGCGCACAACGTTTTCCTGATTTTAACTGGCCGATTGCTGAACAGTAACGCCCATTTTCAGGGAAACCTGTGGTTTCCCTGAACTTTTTGTGTTTTATTATACATGATGACCTGTTCTTTTCCTAGAGGAGAAATTGTATTTCATTCTTCCAGTTACCCACACCGATCTGTGGATATGTGGATAAAGGGTGTGGATAACTGTCGATTTCTGTGTATCATTTCTGTTGATAACTTGTGTATAAGTGCATAACTTATGTGAATAACTTCTCCAAAAACCCTTTTTGGGGCCGCTGTACCTGTTGAAATGTGAATAACTTATGTGGATCATTTGATCCCGCGCGTAGTATAATAAGAAAAGGCCGGCAAAAAAAGATTTTTGTGGATAAATACGCCGGCCGGTGGAAAACCAGAAAGAAACGAGGACAAAGATTATGGCGATAGAAGACGTAACCAACAAAAATTTTGACGAGGAAATCATCCTTTCCATCAATCCTGTCATCATCAACCTGTTCACGCCCATGATGCAGCTCAGTTTTGAAAATGAGGAAAAACTGTCGGAAATCGCGGAGGAATACGGGGATGTGGTAAAGATCTGCCGTATGAATCTCGAGGAACAGCCCAAGCTGACCGAGCTTTTTGAAGTGGACCGGCTCCCGCTCATGCTGATGCTGCATGGCGGGATTATTATCAAAAAGGTGTATGATACACCGACAAAAGAAAAGATCATTGAAGAGATGGAGCTTGAAAAGATTCGCGAATTCCGTAAAAAGGGAATCTGGTACAAGCCGCAGAGAAACTATATTCCAAACTATATCCGGAATGAGCGCTGGTAGAACGCCAGACAGAGATCCGGAAGATCAGGAGAATCGACATGAAGGAAACAGTGAAAAGCGATGTTGTCATCATCGGTAAAGGGCCGGCCGGGATCTCCGCTGCTTTATACGCGGTCAGGGCAAACCTCCGTGTAACGGTCGTGGGAAAAGACAGTGGCTCCCTCGGGAAAGCCCATCAGATCGACAATTACTATGGTTTTCCGGAAGGAATCACCGGAGAAGAGCTCTTCCGGAACGGGATCCGGGGCGCGGAGCGGCTGGGTGCAAATGTGGTGACGGATGAAATTTTTGAAATTTCCAGTGACAATGAAGTATTTCACCTGACCGGGAGCAACGCGGACTACGAAGCGCCGGCATGCATCCTGGCCGCCGGGAGCAGCCGCAAAGCGCCGCCGATCCGGGGGCTGAAGGATTACGAAGGCAAAGGGGTCAGCTACTGCGCGGTCTGCGACGCCTTTTTCTACCGGGGACTGCCGGTCGCGGTCATCGGCAGTGAAGAGTATGCTGCCAGCGAAGCGGCACATCTGCAGCCGATCGCGTCGGAAGTGACGATCCTGACCAACGGAGGCCCGATGAATGCCAACGTACCGGAAGGTGTCACTGTCAATGAAAAAATGATCTACAATGTCAGTGGCGGGGATCTGCTGTCCACAGTGACTTTTGAAGACGGCAGCAGCCTGAATGTCGAGGGCCTGTTTGTCGCCGTGGGCACGGCTTCTTCTGTCGACCTGGCCCGCAAGCTCGGTGTCGTGACTCCGGAGGGAACGATCGAAGCAGACGAAAATATGGCGACGTTCATCCCGGGATTCTATACCGCGGGGGACTGCAACGGCGGCCTGCTGCAGGTGGCCAAGGCAGTCTGTGACGGCGCGATCGCCGGAACCTCTGCCGTCAGATACCTGAGGAATCTTCAGAAGAC
>CAMNJG010000087.1 GCA_946541285.1 uncultured Clostridia bacterium | reverse complement strand
CGACAGAAAAAGCAGCTTCTTCGGATTATGCCCAGCTCGCTACGGCAAACTTTATACTGGATGTGGAAAGGGCAGCCCTTGATAAGGATGCCCTGATATCCGGCTCAGAAATCCGCCAGCTGGTCGATGTGATCGACCGGACGGATGAACTCATCGCAGCGGCCCAGTACTCCGATAGCGTAAAAGCCCAGATTGAACAGCTTTATTCACAGACCGAGAATGCAAAAGTGCGTGCAGAGTCTTCGGCAGCAGAGGCAGCATCGGAAGCGGAAGAAGCTGCCGGGTATGCTGGAGAAGCGGCAGCGATCCTTACGACTTTGAAGTCAGACGTCTCAGAAGCAAAAGAGGCAGCTATATCTGAGATCCAGGGTGCAACAGACTCCGCAGAGACGGCAGCCCTGGAAGCCATTGTCGAGGCCAGGGAGTTTGCGGAAGGTGCCATCTCGGAGGGAATGAATGCCGTCATTGCACGCGCAGAGCAGATCTCCCGGATGACCACATCCGCAGAGGAGATCGCAGCGCAGGCCCTGTCAACGGCAAACAATGCGGAGAACCACATGGCATCGCTTGACAGCCAGATGCAGGCGCTTGAGGCATCGCTGCAGGACGTCTCGATTGACCCGGATGACCTGGGGCTGTATCAGGACGAGGATACATATTACGTTTATCCGACCTATAAAGGGGTTGTCTCTGAAAACGGAATCCCGCTTTCCGGTCCCGGTGGTGGCGGAGGCGGAGGCGGCACAGATGTGGTCACAGCGATCCTTTCCGTGGAGAACACATCCGGATGGCTGTCAAAAACGATCCCTTCCGGAGCGGCATGCCCGGTATCCTTTACCTGGTCTTCCATTGAGGACGACCTTCCTACCGGGGATGGGAGCATTCGGATCACGGTGAATAACGTGGTGCGGACCACGTATCAGATCGCCCAGGGGAATGTGGCCGTAGACCTGGCACCGTTCCTTTCGACAGGGGCCAATAAGGTGAAGGTACGGATCTCCGACACCTATGACCAGGGGAAAACGACGACGTTCAATATCACGGCGATTGCCCTGTCGATCAGCTCTACCTTTGACCCGACGGAAAAGTACAGCGGTGCAATCACCTTCCCGGTGACCCCGGTTGGCGCTGTGGAGAAGACCATCCACCGGGTCCTTGACGGAGTAGACACTGCCGTGATTACGACGTCGGTGTCCAACCGGCAGCTGTCCTTCACGATTCCGGCGCAGAGCCATGGAGCCCATACGCTCATGGTGTATTTCGAGGCCGTCATTAACAATGAGACGGTGCGAAGTAACGAGCTCTATTACGAGTTTACGGCGGTCGATCCGGTCAGTGATGAGACCATCATTACTTCCTCGTACCACAATGCGACGGAAGCACAGTACACGAATATCGCCATACCCTTTATGGTTTACGATCCCCTCCATCTCACTGCAGAGGTGAAGATCTACGTGAATGGAACGCTCGTATCTACGCAGACGGTGGACCGGACGGAGCAGTCCTTTGCTTACAAGGCAAACACAGTGGGGGTATTACATTTCCGGATCATAGCCAACGATGCAGCAAAGGAATTTGACGTGACGGTCATCGAATCCGAGATTGATGTTCAGGCGGAGACGGAGGACCTTGTGCTTTACCTTACCTCCCAGGGACGGTCAAACAACGAGGAGCATCCGGACACCTGGGCGTATGGGGAAGGCACAGGCCGGATTGCAGCGTCCTTCACCGGGTTTAACTGGGCGTCCGATGGCTGGCAGAAAGATGCGGATGGCGTCACGGTCATGCGTGTATCCGGGGATGCCAGGATCACAATTCCGTACCGGATTTTTGCGACTGACTTCCGGTCAACCGGGAAGACGATCGAGCTGGAATTCTCCACCCGGAACGTGCTGAACTATGATGCAACGATTCTGTCCTGTATGAGCGGCGGCAGGGGGATTTCCCTCACAGCCCAGAAAGCAATGCTCTCCTCAGAACAGTCCGAAATCAGTACGCAGTATAAGGAGGATGAGCACAACCGCATCTCCTTTGTGGTGGAGAAGCGGAGTGGAAACCGCCTGCTGTCCATCTATATCAATGGGGTACAGTCCGGCTGTGTGCGGTATCCGGTGGATGATGACTTCGCGCAGACGGAGCCGGTGGATATCAGCATCGGGTCTTCAGACTGCACGATCGACCTGTATACCATCCGCATTTATGATAATGACCTGACGAGTGACCAGATCGTGGATAACTGGATTGCCGATACACAGGATGGGACAGCTATGCTGGAGCGGTATGTCCGAAATTCCATCACGGATGCGTACGGCAACATCGTCATTTCGAGCCTTCCCTATGACCTGCCGTATCTGCTGATCGAGTGTGATGAACTTCCCCAGTACAAAGGGGATAAAAAGACCTGCAGCATAACCTTTGTCCATCCGCTGTATCCGTCAAAGAGCTTTACCTCCGAAAACGTACAGATCGATATCCAGGGTACATCCTCACAGTATTACCCTCGGAAGAACTATAAGACGAAACACAAAGCCGGTTTTACCGGCAGCAGCGGAAGCACATCGGAAACCTATGCCATGAACGCGGATGCGGTTCCTACCAACTCGTTCTGCTATAAGGCGGACTTTGCTTCCTCAGAAGGGGCGAACAATGTGGAGCTGGCAAGGCTCTATAACAGCGCCTGCCCCTATAAGACACCGGCCCAGGTGTTAAACAGCAAGGTCCGACAGGGCATTGACGGCTTCCCGATGGTGGTGTTCTGGCACGATACCAGGAATGATGAAACGGCCTTCCTCGGGAAGTACAACTACAACAACGATAAGGGGACAGCAGAAGTATTCGGGTTTTCTTCACCGGATGAATCCTGGGAGATTAAGAACAACACGGGCCTGCGTGTCCTGTGGAAATCGGCGGATTACTATGGATCGGACTGGCTGAACGATTTTGAAGCCCGCTATCCGGATACAGATCCGGCTTATGAAGATCCAGCGCAGCTTGCAGAGTTTGCCGCCTGGGCAGCGTCCACAGATACGGAAGCCGCAACAGGGAACGCGCTGCCTGCACCGGTCACTTATGGGAAAGGGGATGATGCTGTGACGTACACAAACGATACGGCGGCATACCGCCTGGCGAAGTTTAAGGCAGAAGCCGGGAACTACATGGAACTGCAGAGTGCGCTTTTCTATTATCTGTTCACGGAACTGTTCCTGATGATTGACAGCCGTGCAAAGAACGCGTTCCCGTCATTTATTGGATCGGAGGTAAGTGCATGAGTTTGAAAAAGAAAGTCGTATGGCTGCCTTATGACTTTGATACCGCCATCGGGATCAATAACGAAGGTAAGCTGGTCTTTAGCTATGAGCTGGAAGACACTGATCACCTGGAAGGAGGCGCGGATGTCTATAACGGTCAGGAATCCGTGATCTGGAAAAATATCCGTGCTGCCTTTGGGAAGGAACTGGCAGAAATGTATAAAACGCTCCGGTCAACCGGGGCGCTTTCTTATGCCAAAGTAGAGCAGATGTTTGAGGAGCACCAGGCGAAGTGGCCGGAGAGACTTACGAACGAGGACTCGAAGTTCAAGTACACCGACCCCGGTGTGGAGGACGGCAACTGGTCCTATCTGGAAATGCTCCAGGGCCTGAAGACAGAACAGCGGAAGTGGTGGTTGTATAACCGCTTCCGCTATATCGATTCCAAGTATAATGCCGGGGACGCCTTAAGTGACCTGATCCAGATCAGGGGGTATGCCAAGGCGGATGTTACCGTCACGCCCTACGCGGATATTTACCCGACGGTAAAGTATGGCTCTTACCTCGTGCAGGCAAGGGGAAAGAGAGGGATGGCAACAACACTGGCCTGTCCCCTTGATAACGTAAACGACACGGAAATATATATCTACAGTTCTTCACAGCTGGCGAGTGTCGGCGACTTGTCCGGCTTTAAAGTCGGGTTTGCCGATTTCAGCATGGCGACGAGGCTGCAGCATATCAAGATCGGGGACAGCGACCCGGAATACGAAAACCGGAACCTCACAGCCCTGACGCTTGGGAACAACATCCTCCTGAAAACACTGGATGTGAGGAACTGCCCGTCCCTGGGAACCGGCGACCAGAAGGCTGTAGATATCTCGGGCTGCGAGATCATTGAGGAGGCCTATTTTGACGGGACCGCCATCCAGGGCCTTACCCTCCCGAACGGCGGTGTCCTGAAGAAACTACACCTGCCGTCTACGATGACCAACCTGACGATCCTGAACCAGAAGGCGATCACAGAGTTTGTTATTCCGACGTATGCGAATATTTCAACGCTCCGTCTGGAGAACGTAAGTCCCGTCATTGATGAGCGGGCGATCCTGAATGCAATCCCTGCAGGCAGCCGTGTCCGCCTGATCGGGATTGCCTGGGAGTGCGCGGATGCGGAAGAAATCGATGGTGTCCTGGACTTACTGGATACAATGCGAGGCTTAAATGAAAGCGGCGGCAACACCGATACGGCTCAGGTTTCCGGGACAATCCACATCCCGACGATGACAGGTTCACAGAAGAGCTCGTTTGAAGCAAGGTATCCATACATCAACTATGACGTAGATAACCTGGAAACCACCCTGACTTTCAAAACGTGGGAAGGCAATACCACCATTGCGGAGATCACCTGTTACAACGGGGTGCCGCAGTCAGAGATCCCGGAAGTGCCTGCCAGGGAATCTACTGCCCAGTACAGCTTCTCACCGGCGGGCTGGAACGTCTCTATGGATGCTGAGACAGGGGATGCAGCCTGTGTACAGAACGTCATGTCAGACCGGACAGTCTATGCCGCTTACAGCAGGACGATCAGGACGTACACGGTGACTTTCGTACGGGCGGCGGAGGATGGCGGCGGCATACTCCTGACGCTGACCGATATCCCGTATGGAAGGACGCTTACGGCAGCCAGTTATACCGGGGCCACGCCGACAACCACCAAAGGCGATGCGACAGAGTACCCGTTCAAGTCGTGGACACCTGCCTTTGCCCCGATTAATGCGGACACGGTCTACACGGCAAAGTTTGATTCTCCTGTAGAGGTGGTGGAGATCACGGACAGCTGGGATACGATCATCACCAATATCGATAATGGCACCTACGCTGACAAGTATAAGATCGGTAATTATAAGCCGCTCGATCTTGGCGAGGATGGCGTCATCAACATGCAGATTGTTGCCATGGATGCTGACGAGCTTACAAGTGGTGGACGCGCTCCCATTACGTTTGTATTTATGGAATTAACATCAACTGGTTCCACTAATCTTTTACCGTTGTTCCCGGATAGCATTGTATCAAGGATGCAGAAAGTGAACAAAACCTATACGTTATATAGTAACTATAGATATGTAACGTATAACAGAAATTACACAGACTTGTGGTCATTAAGTGTTCGTGAATTAGGGCGTAATTCTTACGATCAGGAAACAAGCGGTGTTGTGTATGGAAAGATATATTCTGACAACACAAGCAGAATAAAAAAGAAACAAGGAGTCGCTGCAGGATACGGCACGAGATCTGCCTATACATCGAAATTAGGTTTTAAAGTAAACGCCAGTGGTGCATTTACCGATTCTGTAAGTGGAGGGGGAAATTGTTTTGGATTCTGCCTCGGCTTGGAGCCGGAAACCATCACAGATTCTTGGGATACCATCCTTGCCAATGAGAATCCATCTGAAAGTTATCAGATCGGGGATACCAAGTACCTTGACCTTGGCGCAGAAGGACGGCACCTGATGGAGATAGTGGCGTTTGATGCCGACGATAAAGCCGATGGGAGCGGCAAAGCGAAGATCACCTGGATCAGCAAGTCGCTGCTGAACAGCACACACCAGATGGTTTCTTCTTATACCGGGGATTGGGAGAACACTACCATGAGGACGTATCTCAGGGACACGGTAAAAAACCTGATACCGGAAACTGTCCGGAACAGTATCGTATCGGTAACGAAGACCACAACCGTTTACATAAACGGAACGGTAAGCACGAATGGCCAGGCAACAGCAGACGATGTGTGGATTCCCAGCTCGCGGGAACTGAACCTGCCTTCACCCGGGGAAACAACGGGAGTCATTTATTCCGATAAGTTTGCAGACAATGCAGACCGCGTCAAGCAAAAAAACGGTGAGAAGTCCGGGTATTACACACGTACCGCGATGAGCAGGAGCATCTATGTCCTGGTTACGGAAGGCGGCGGGAAAGGAAACGGGGACGGATATTATTCGAGACCCTTTGCCATCGGGTTCTGTACAGATTGATGTAATTTTTGGAAGGGGGAGCATCCTTGCTCCCTTTTCTCATGTAAAGAAAAGGAGGGTTTTCAACATGAAGGAATTTTGGAACACGATCCAGGTGA
>CAMNJG010000086.1 GCA_946541285.1 uncultured Clostridia bacterium | reverse complement strand
TGAGCGTCTCATCCGGACACTCCCCCGTCCCGGATTGTTCTGGTTTTCTGGGGGCTGTCAGCCATTTTTTTCATCGCCAATTCTTTTCATCCACACAGCCGGGTCATCAGTTCCACACTGTGGTCAGCGGTCTCTTTATCATAAGGTCATCAGCAAATATATGAAACTGGAGGAGCCAGTTGAACTGGAGAGCGGACGATGTCACGGGAGCAGAGGACAGAACAAAAGAAGATCTGAAAAACTTCAAAGATGGATTTTTATTCCTCCCGGAGTGCGCCGGGAGGAATTTTTTATGGCGCAGATCCTGTCGCATAGGGTATAATAACTCCATCTTGTTTCAAAAAGAACTGTACGCAAATAAGTTTTACAGTTCCTGACGATTTGTGAATCAGAAAGGAAAACCTATGAACCTTGAAGAAGCAAAAGCGAAATTTGCGGTACTGGCGGAGCAGCAGCTCGCGCGGATCGCGGAAATGAAGCAGCAGGGCGATTTTGTCGATTATAAGAATAAAGACCATATTATCATCGGTGTGTGCGGCGGCGACGGCATCGGTCCGGCGATTACCGCGCAGGCGGAGCGGATCCTCCGGTATCTGCTGAAGGATGATATCGAGAGCGGGCGCATCGAGATCCGTGAAATTGAAGGTCTGACCATAGAGCGCAGAGCCGCGGAGATGGCCGCGATTCCACCGGCAGTACTGGAAGAACTGAAGCAGTGCGATGTCATCCTCAAGGGCCCGACGACGACACCGAGAAAGGGAGATCAGTGGCCAAACGTGGAGTCCGCGAATGTTGCCATGAGAAAGTCCCTGGATCTGTTCGCCAACGTCCGTCCGGTCAAAATCCCGGAACTGGGCATTGACTGGGTATTTTACAGAGAAAATACCGAAGGGGGCTACGCCATCGGCAAAGAGGGTGTGACGATCGATGAGGATCTGGGGATCGATTTCACGATCGCGACGTCTCCGGGTTGCGAACGGATCATCCGGGCAGCCTTTGAAAACGCGAAAGCCAACGGCCGCACCCGTGTAACGGCAGTCACCAAAGCCAATATCATCAAGACGACTGACGGCAAATTCCTCGATACGTTCTACGAAATCGCGAAAGAATACCCGGACATCCAGGCAGACGACTGGTACATCGACATCATGACCGCGAAGCTGCTGGATGAGCAGCGCAGGAGAGATTTCCAGGTTGTGGTACTGCCGAACCTGTATGGAGACATCATTACGGATGAAGCGGCGGAGATCCAGGGTGGTGTCGGCACCGCGGGCAGCGCCAATATCGGCAAGAAATACGCGATGTTTGAAGCGATCCATGGTTCCGCACCGCGGATGGTGCAGGAAGGCCGCGAGATCTACGCGGATCCGAGCTCCATTATCAAAGCAGCGGCGATCCTTCTGGGACACATCGGTTATAAAGAGGAAGCAGACCGCCTCGACGAGGCCCTGTATATCTGTTCCACGAAGGAAAAGAAAGTAGTCCTGACCGGCCGTGACACCGGGGCGACCAGCGCGGAATACGCAGATTACATCATGGAAACACTGGAAAGCCTCCAGTAACATTTCCTTGACATCTCCACACAAGCAATTATAATAAACACATAGGCATTTTCAGCGCCTGTCGGGCGACAGGCGTTTTTTGCCGAATCGGTCACTTTATCACATAGGTGTGAAAAAGTTAACTATTTTTCGTTGAAAAATGAGTAAATTTTCTGGAGGATAATCATGAAGATTTCAAAGAAAATCCTGGCGGCCGCAATGGTGGCATCGCTTTCCATGCTCACACTCGCAGGCTGCGGCGGCAGCACAACAACCACTGGCGGCAGCGCGCCTGCTGACACAGCTGGTGGAGATCAGGTGTATAAAGTCGGTATTGTACAGCTGACTGAGCACAAGGCTCTGGACGCGGCAACCAAAGGTTTCCAGGACGCATTAAAGGAAAAGCTGCAGGACAATGTAGAGTTTGATCTTCAGAATGCACAGGGCGAGCAGACCAACTGCGCGACCATCGCGTCCGGGTTTGTGACAGATAAAGTTGACCTGATTATGGCCAACGCGACACCGGCACTGCAGGCAGCAGCGGCATCAACAAACGAAATTCCAATCCTCGGGACATCCGTTACGGACTATGCCAGCGCGCTGGATATCAGTGACTGGAGCGGCAAGACCGGTAAGAATATTTCCGGTACCTCTGACCTGGCTCCACTTGAAGAGCAGGCAGCGATGATTAAGGAAATCAAACCGGATGCTCAGCAGGTAGCTCTGATTTACTGCTCCTCTGAGGCGAATTCCAAATATCAGATCGAAAATATCGAAAAAGAACTGGACAAGCTGGGCCTGGCATATAAAGAATACTCCGCCGCGGACTCCAACGAAGTGCAGTCTGTTGTCACAAAGGCTTCCACAGAATGTGATGTCGCGTATATCCCGACAGACAACGTTATGGCCGATAACACAGGCATCATCAGCAACATTCTGGCGCCTGCGAAGATTCCTGTTGTCGCTGGCGAACAGAGCATCTGCGCTGGTTGTGGTACAGTTACACTGTCCATCGATTACTATGAACTGGGATACGCGACAGGTGAACAGGCATATGAAATCCTGGTAAACGGCAAGAACCCTGCTGACATGGAAATCGAAACAGCGAAGGATGTCACCAAGCTTTATAACGAAGAGAACTGCAAAGCGATCGGTATAGAAGCTCCGGCAGGATACGAACCGATCGAGAAGTCCGAATAATTGTTGCTGCGGAAAGCATCATAAGAGACATTAGCTTAACGATGAATACAGGACGGCAGCTTACCGCTGCCGTCTTTTTCATAAAAACACGTAATTTCAAACAGCATTTATAAATTTATAATTTCTTACAGATCCGGAGGAAAGTTTATGTTGGATATTATGGCCCTTTTACGATCCCTGCCGCCATCGATCGCGCAGGGGATCATATGGGGCATCATGGCAATTGGTGTATATATTACTTTTAAAATACTGGATTTCGCGGACCTGACGGTGGACGGAAGCCTTGCGCTGGGAGGATCCGTAGCCGTTATGCTGATCCTGAACGGGATGCCCCCGGGTGTCGCGCTGATTTTCGCGACTGCAGCCGGACTGGTGGCTGGCCTGGTAACGGGAATTCTGCATACGCTGCTGGGGATTCCGGACATCCTGGCCGGGATTCTGTCACAGATCGCGCTGTATTCGATCAATATGAATATCATGGGAAAATCCAACGCGGCGATCAGTGTCGACAATTATCATCTGGTCGTGTCCCTGCGTTATATTAACGCGGCGATCATCATCGGACTCATTTTCCTGGCCGCGATTGTCTGCATCCTGTACTGGTTCTTCGGCACGGAGCTGGGGTATACGATCCGTGCGACGGGCTGCAATGAAGCCATGTCCAGGGCACAGGGCATCAACACCAATACCGCCAAAATTATCGGACTGGCACTTTCCAACGGACTGGTAGGACTTTCCGGCGGCCTGATCGCGCAGTATCAGGGCTATTCGGATGTCAATATGGGACGCGGCGCGATCGTCATCGGACTGGCGGCGGTCATCATCGGAGAAGTCATTGGTGACGCGTTACTGGGAAAACGGCTGAATTTCGCCGGACGGCTGACGTTCGCGGCGATTGGCGCTGTGATCTATTACATGGTCATCACCTTCGTGCTGTGGCTCGGTCTGCCGTCACAGGATATGAAGCTGTTCTCCGCGATCGTGGTTGCCCTGTTCCTCGCGGTACCGTATCTGCGGAGCAAGTCCGTGTCTTCCTTTAAGAAAGCAGCCAGGAAAGGAGCGTCTTCATAATGCTGGAAATCAGAGATATCCATAAGACCTTTAATAAAGGGACCATCAATGAAAAGGTCGCGCTGAGAGGCGTTTCCCTGCGTCTGGAAGACGGTGATTTCTGTACGGTCATCGGCGGAAACGGCGCCGGCAAGTCCACGATGCTCAACGCGGTGGCGGGTGTCTGGCCTGTCGATGAGGGCAGGATTTTCATCGACGATGTGGACGTGACCGGGCTGCCGGAATTCAAACGGGCGAAATACCTCGGAAGAGTGTTCCAGGATCCGATGACCGGCACGGCGGCGACGATGGAACTCCGGGAAAACCTGGCGCTGGCGCTGCGCAGAGGCCAGAGGCGTACCCTGAAATGGGGGATTACCAAAGCGGAAAAAGAGCGTTTTATCAGGGCACTGGAAACCTTTGACCTGGGACTGGAAACCCGTTCGTCGATTAAGGTCGGGATGCTGTCCGGCGGCCAGAGACAGGCGGTAACACTGCTGATGGCGACTCTGAAAAGACCGCGCCTGCTCCTGCTGGATGAGCATACCGCGGCGCTGGATCCGAAGACCGCGCAGAAGGTTCTGGAACTTTCCGATAAGATTATCGAAGAGGAGAACCTGACCGCGATGATGGTAACGCATAATATGAGAGATGCCATCAATCACGGCAATCGTCTGATCATGATGAATGAAGGACAGATCGTCCTGGACATTTCCGGAGAGGAAAAGAAAAACCTGACGGTTGAGGATCTGCTCCAGAAGTTCGAAGATGTCAGTGGCGAAGAATTCTCCAATGACTCGGCGCTGCTGTCGAAGAACTGATGTAAAAAAAGCGCAGTCCTGTCATCCTGAATGAAGCGCAGGACCGCCGATCGAAATAAAAACGATAAGATTTAAGGGATTCGCGAAAATCGAGTCCCTTTTTTGTTGTAAATGACAATGAATACCCGTATACAATCATGACTATATAATGTATACAGAAAATATTCTGTAAATTATAAAAAATACAAAAATAATTTGCATAAGAACAGAAATAGGTGTAAAATGTCGTCACTGACTCGGAACAGGGAAGGCCGTGAGAAAGAATACTGACAGATGACGGACCACTGTCCACGAGACATAGTTACTAATTTTTTTAAAACGAGGAGTGGAATCATGTTACATAATGATATTGTAAAAAATGAGTATATGCTGAACGTTTACAATAAACTGAACGAACGTTACGAGACACAGCCGGAATTTCTGCAGTCCGTTTACGAAGTGTTCCAGTCACTGGAGCCATTGATTGACAATCATCCGATTTACCAGAGAGAAGGCGTTCTCGAGAGAATCGTAGAGCCTGAAAGAATCATCAAATTCAAGGTCGAGTGGATCGATGACAATAACCAGGTACAGATCAATCACGGTTACAGAGTACAGTTCAACTCGGCGATCGGCCCTTACAAAGGCGGTCTGCGTTTCCATCCGTCCGTCAATGAATCCATTCTGAAGTTCCTGGGCTTTGAGCAGATTTTCAAAAATTCCCTGACCGGCCTTTCCCTCGGCGGAGGCAAGGGTGGTTCGGACTTCAATCCAAAAGGCAAGTCCGACCGTGAAGTGATGCGTTTCTGCCAGGCGTTCATGACCGAGCTTTCCAAGCATATCGGCGCGGATACGGACGTACCGGCCGGCGATATCGGTGTAGGCGGCAGAGAAATCGGTTATCTGTTCGGCCAGTATAAGAAACTGAGAAATGAGTTTACCGGTGTCCTGACAGGAAAGGGCCTTTCCTTCGGCGGTTCCCTGGTACGTACGGAGGCGACCGGTTATGGTCTCTGCTATTACGCGGAAGAGATGCTGAACGCGAGAGGCGATTCCCTGAAGGGCAAAGTGATTACGATTTCCGGCAGCGGCAACGTGGCAATCTACGCCAATGAAAAAGCGACGCAGCTGGGCGCGAAGGTTGTCGCCATGAGTGACTCCAACGGTTATATTTATGATAAGGATGGCATTGATGTCAGCATCATCAAGGAAATCAAGGAAGTGAAGCGTGAAAGAATCCACACTTACCTGAATTACAGACCGAATGCAGAATATCACGAAGGCTGGAAAGGCATCTGGTCGATTCCGGTGGATATCATTCTCCCGTGCGCGACACAGAATGAAATTGATGAAGAGACCGCGAAGAAGATCGTGGAAAACGGCGTCAAGGTGATCGCGGAAGGTTCCAATATGCCGACGACTCCGGAAGCCATTGAAGTATTCAAGCAGGCTGGTCTGCTGTTCGCGCCTTCCAAGGCTGCCAACGCGGGCGGTGTCGCGACTTCCGGTCTGGAAATGAGCCAGGACAGCATCCGTCTTTCCTGGACATTCGAGGAAACAGACCGCAGACTGAAGGATATCATGAAGGGCATCTATCAGAACTGCGTAGATGGTGCTGAGGAAGTCAACCGTCCGGGAGACCTGGTAGTCGGAGCGAATGTTGCCGGTTTCAAGAAGGTCGCGGATGCGATGATCGCGCAGGGTATCTAAGGTATCTTAAGGAAACGAAAATATCCGAGGGTTGCGCTTCAGAAGCATCTTAGTATATGATAATACTGTTTTATTCCTTATGCTTA
>CAMNJG010000085.1 GCA_946541285.1 uncultured Clostridia bacterium | reverse complement strand
GATCGCTGTCAAAGCGGATCAGACCGTTTCGGTTGTCAACTTTACGAATTTTACCGTTCCAAAGGATGGCGGAACCTATACGACGGATATTAAGACGACCAGTGATTTCCCGGGCAGGGTGACCCGCTATGCCTTCCAGATGTTCAGAAAGGACATAAATGGTACCGATGCTTCTGCGGGAGATAACGTGGGATTGTGTGTTTACGTGGATCTGGACAGCGGTTACCAGTGGGCGGCAGATAAAACCGCGTACCTGAATGGAAAACCGCAGGAGGTGACCATTCATAATGACGGTATGGGCACGGAATACGGCTTCGTCTGGAACTTTACGATTGGTTACACAGACCAGATCAAGATTACCGGTCAGTCTCCGGAGACGGTGCAGTATCAGGCCGGAGAGGATGTAAAGCTGTTCGTCAGTGCGACCGGAGCTACCGGATATCAGTGGCAGAAATATGAAATGAAGAGTGGTGGAGCTAAGCAGAAATATCGTCCATGGAACATCGAAGGCGCTACTGGAAGTACCTATACCATTTTCAATGCGGACAGCTCTGCTGAGGGTACCTATCGCTGCGAACTGTCCTGCAGTGATGGGACGGTTTATTCCAAAGACATCGTCCTGAAGATGGCGGAGGAAAAGACGGATTTAATAAATCCGTTTGAAGATATTTATGAAACGGACGACTACTACAACGCGGTACTCTGGGCGTACTACGCGGATCCGCAGATTACGAACGGGATGGATGAGACCCACTTCGGTCCGCAGCTGACCGTTACGAGAGGACAGGCCGTGACCTTCCTGTGGCGTTCTCAGGGCTGTCCGGAACCGTCCAGCCTGAACAATCCGTTTGTGGATGTGTCGTCTACGGAGTACTATTATAAGCCGGTACTCTGGGCCGTGGAAAAGGGCATTACCAAAGGAGTCGATGATACCCACTTCAATCCGATGGATACCCTCAGCACCCAGCATATGATTACCTTCCTGTACCGGACCAGGAATCCGGGGATGGACGGCTGGGATGGCGAAGCCGCGGCCTGGGCCGGAAACAGCTATGGCGGCAGGCCGTTTGGCGTGGACATCGCGGTCAACAATGCCACTCCTTGCCCGCGCTGCCATGTCGTACAGTTCCTGTACCGCTCCAGCGCGAAGGGATGAGGAATGAGAAGAAAGAGCCGATTACAGATCGAACTATGAGGAAGCGATTGCAGATCAGAGGGCCTCTTAAAAGGTCGTTGTCGGCGCGGTCTGATGCATCTTCTTCCTTTGCTTTATGAGATCAAACTCATTCTGCGCAGATGATATATTTGTTTTCGAACAGTTACTTACAGGGCCTGCAGATATCTCCTTGGAGAGTCTGCAGGCGTTTTTACTTTAAAATCTATATTAATGCGTGCTCATTAACTGAAAAACGATGAAATATTAGCACTTATTTGAGCTTTTCGGTTAATCTGCTGCAAGGTTTTTTACTGACATTCGAATAAAACCTTGCAGCAATGGAATTACGACACTTCACAAAATCAAAGATTTTGGAAGTGCTGTATAAGACCTGCCTGTGATTCACAATTGACGCTGCTTGCCTGATTCCTTCTGTTTTTTGCAGAGAAAGCGGGATTGAAAAAACAGCTTCCGGGATTTTGTGGTATCATAAAGAAACAGAATACGAAGGATGAAACACTGTTTTGTGTGTTTATAATACTGGAATGATGACAGTCAGGGCAGGATTCCCGGGATGACTGTGGTAAAAATGTAAGTTGGCAGTTTTTTATAAGGACAGTGTTTCTGTAAGATGTTATAAAGGAGCGCGGTATGCTGCAAAATTATGACAATTTTCATTCAGTAAATGGCAAACGCCAGATCCTGATTGCCGAGGATGAAATGATTAACCGGGAGATTCTCGGAGAGATGCTGCGAAATGACTACGAACTCCTTTTCGCCTGTGACGGAAGGGAAACGATGGAGATGATCCGGGAGCACCGGGAGACGCTTTCCCTGGTACTTCTGGACATCCTGATGCCGGTTATGTCCGGCCTGGAGGTCCTGAAGGCTGTCCGGGAGGACGACAGACTTTCCCGGATTCCGATCATCGTCACAACGGCGGAGCGGGAAACCGAGATCGAGAGTCTGCAGCTGGGCGCGATCGATTTCATCCCGAAACCCTATCCATCGATCGGCGTCATCCAGGCGAGAGTCCAGCGGACGATTGAGCTCTCAGAGGACCGGGATCTCATCCAGTCCACGGAAAAGGATCCGCTGACCGGGCTGTACAACCGGGAGTATTTCTACCGTTACGCGGAGCAGTATGATCACTATCACCAGGATCAGGAGATGGACGCGGTGATCATCGACATCAACCATTTCCATATGATCAATGAACGATACGGAAAAGGGGTAGGAGATGATGTCCTCCGCAGGCTCGGAGCACAGGTACGGCAGATCGCGGAGGAATCCGGAGGCATCGCCTGCCGCAGGGAGGCGGACACCTTCATGCTGTACTGCCCGCGCAGGGAAGATTACAGCGATGTACAGAACAGGGCGTCGGTCACCATGACGGAGCGCGATGAGACGGCCAGCCGGATTCACCTGCGGATGGGTGTTTACGCGGACGTGGATAAGACCGTCGATGTGGAGCTCCGTTTTGACCGGGCCAAGATGGCGGCGGATACGGTCCGGGGCAGCTTTACCCGCTCGATCGGCTATTATGACAGTGCCCTTCATGAACGTGAGCTGTACGCGGAACAGCTGATTGAGGAATTTCCGGGGGCGATTGAAAACAGGCAGTTCGAAATCTATTATCAGCCGAAATTCGATGTGAGACCGGAAACCCCGGTGCTGAGCAGCGCGGAGGCACTGGTGCGCTGGATTCACCCGGAGCTGGGCATGATCAGTCCGGGGGTGTTTATCCCGCTGTTCGAGGAAAACGGGCTGATCCAGAAGCTGGACTTCTATGTCTGGCGCGAGACGGCCCGGCAGATCCGCGAATGGAAGGATATTTACGAATTTTCCATACCGGTATCGGTCAATGTTTCCCGGATCGATATGTACGATCCGGCGCTTCCGGACACGATGGAAGGGATTCTTAAGGAGTTCGGGATTTCCGGCAGTGATATGCTGCTGGAGGTGACAGAATCCGCGTATACACAGGATTCCAGGCAGATTATCGAGACAGTGGAAAAGCTCCGCGCGCTGGGCTTCCATGTGGAAATGGACGATTTCGGAACGGGCTATTCGTCGCTGAACATGATTTCCGAACTGCCGATTGACGCTCTGAAACTGGATATGAGTTTCATCCGGGATGCTTTCCGGGAAGGCGGCAATACCCATATGCTGGAAGTTATCATCGGAATCGCGGATTATCTGGAGGTCCCGGTCATCGCGGAAGGGGTTGAGACCGAAGAACAGCTGGACGCGCTGCGAACCCTGGGCTGTGATATCGTACAGGGCTATTTCTTTTCCAAACCGGTGCCTGCCGCGGAATTTGAGCCGTTTATCCTGCAGAAAAAAGAAGTGGATAAGGCGATAGAGCGCAAAATCATAGAACCGGCCGGTGCGCGGCGTCAGCAGGATAACAGAGAAAAACTGATGGCCGCGCAGATGAAGGCAATTCAGGACAAAAAGCAGGAGGAATCTCCGGAGACAGAGGAAACCGGAACAGCTGATGCAATACCGGATCATCCGGCATATTCCGGCCTCCATCTGCGAACGGCGAATATTTTCTTTGTGGTGATCGCGTTTCTGGCGGCACTGGCGCTGATGGCCGCCGACCTGTCCGTAGCCAGAGGATACCAGCATATGGAAGCGGCCAGTGACCGGTATATCGCGGCGCAGCAGGCGGCTTCAGATCTGGAATCCGGTTCCGATTACCTGACCGACCGGGTACGCTGCTTTGTTGTAACCGGGGAAATGGAGTATCTTCAGGATTTCTTTGAAGAAGTCGATGTCACCAGGCGGAGGGACCAGGCGGTCGAAAAACTGGAAAAGCTGGTTTCGGATGAGGAAAGCAGCGCGCTGGTCAGCCTCAATACGGCCCTGGAACTTTCCAATGAACTGATCAACACGGAGTATCTCGCCATGCGGCTGATGCTGGAAGCCGGAAATTATGATATGAGCCGGGTTCCCTCGGAGATCGCAGACATTACGCTGAGTCCGGATATTCAGTCACGGCCTTCGGAAGAACTGAAAAATATGGCGCAGACGCTGGTGTTTGATAACAATTATATGCACTACAAGGACCGGATCCGGGAGAATGTCAGTCTCTGCACACAGGAACTGATCCACTCTGCCAGCCGTGAACTGGAAAAAGCCTCCGCGCAGCTGGCCCTCCTGGTCTGGATCCAGACGGTACTGACGGTGATGTTCCTTCTGATTGTTGTAGGCATTGTTCTGGTGATCAGCCGCCTGATCCGGAAACCTCTCTCGGAGATGGTGAAAAAGATGCAGGCACAGGAGGTGATCCCGCCGACTGGTGTGCAGGAACTCCGTTTTGTGACGCGCACCTATAACAAGATCCTGCTGGAAAATCAGGATGCCCGGGAGCGGCTCAGCCACGAAGCGTCGCACGACGCGCTGACGGGACTCTTCAACCGTGGCGCTTACGATCTCCTGATGTCGAGTACGGATAAAGAGCATATGGCGCTGCTTCTGATCGATGTGGATAATTTTAAAGGTGTCAATGATACTTACGGGCATGCGGTTGGTGACCGGGTCCTGAAGCGGGTCGCGGATATTTTAAAGCACAGCTTCCGTTCCGTGGATATTCTCTGCCGGATCGGCGGGGATGAGTTCGCGGTGGTCATGACGAGGGCCAACAGCTCCATGGCGGATCTGGTGCTGAATAAGATTCAGCGCGCCAATGATCTCCTGCAGCATCCGAAGGACGACCTGCCGCCGGTTTCCCTGAGCGTGGGTGTAGCGTTTTCGGATCGTAAGAATCCGAAAGGAGATATTTTCAAGGACGCGGATACCGCGCTGTATCAGGTCAAGGAATCGGGCAGGAAAGGCTGCCGGATTTTTGAGTAGGAGAAACGATGCGTTTTTTCAGAGACATTCTGTACCTTTCCATGTTTGGCGGGATTGGCAGAGGAACCCTGAACCGGGAGTTTGTCCCGTGGCTGCGTTTCCGCGTGATGCGCGATCAGGAAGCTTATGAGGATTCTGTTGTCCACTTTCAGGTGAGGCAGGATCAGGACGTTTGCGCGGCTCCTGCTGTCCGCCCGCGGATGACGCAGGATCCGGCGGTCTGTGCCCCGGGGCGGGGTCCCGGGACAGAGGAACTGCAGGATGCCGGGGAACCGTTCGCTCTGGCGGAGGCGTGGCTCCGTGATACCGGAAGGACGCCGTCACAGGAGAAAAAGACGGAGGCGCGCCGGCGGGCGGAGGGAGTCCTGGAATGGCTGGAAGCCCGGAAAGATGTGACGGTCTGGACCGTGTTGGACCCTGAGTATCCCCGCCGGCTGGATGTCATGGGGACACAGCGGCCGCTGACGTTGTATATACAGGGCTCGATGTCGTCTGTCTCGTTTCATGAATGCGGGGAATCCGGGGATGAAACAGCGGATTCCCCTGCCGTGTGTGTCGCCGCCCCGTCCCTGGGAGTCATCGGCAGCCGCTGGCCCTGCGAGTACGCGCAGCGGCACGGGCCGGCCTTTGTGGAAAAGCTGGTGGAGACTTGTAGTGTACCTGTGGTCAGCGGGCTGGCGCGGGGCTGCGACCGGATGGGCCATGAAGCGGCGATCCGGACAGGAGTGCCGACGATTGCCATCATGCCCTGCGGGCCGGATCAGATCGTTCCGGAAGTGAACCGCGGTCTGGCGGAGCGGATCCTGGACGGGCATGGCTTCCTGCTGACAGAGTATCCGCCCGGGACGCCGCCGGCGGAGTACCGGTATGTGGAGCGTGACCGGATCACGGCTGCGCTGTCTTCTGCCATCGCAGTGGTGGAATGCGCGGAGGAAAGCGGGACGATGCAGACGGTCCGGGCGGCCCGTTCTTATCACAGGCCGGTGGCCTGCTGGCTTCCACAGGCATCGGAAGCGCTGGCGGGGCAGGGCTTTCAGGGAAATCTCCGGATGCTGCAGAGTTTCGGGGCTGTCCGGCTCCATGACATGGCATCGCTGGAGCAGCTCGCGGCGCAACTGCAGATGGAGGAGGAACGTTCGTCCGGCGCTCCGGAGCAGCTTTCTTTTCTCTGAAAGTATTTTCAGAAAAATGGTGATGTCGGTGGAAGCACGACGTTTTATCCTGGTGGCTGCCGGTGACTCATACTTGCTGCCAGCGACCCGCAGATGGAACGATTCCTCCGGATGAAATACGCCGGAGAATGAGCGCTGCAGGACTCCGGGCGAAAAGAATCGCCATTGGTGGCTCGTGGGTTACTGCTCAGTAACCGGCCAGTACCTCTGACGATCAGGTACGGAATGGAGTCGTGAAGGCAGCTCCGTC
>CAMNJG010000084.1 GCA_946541285.1 uncultured Clostridia bacterium | reverse complement strand
TAACGGCAGCTGCAGCCTGCAAAGGCAGGGAAAAGAGGAACCAGCCCCGTAGTTCCCATACGGAAACTACGGGGCTGAGTTCGCTTAAATCAGAATATCTGCAGCTGGTGCCAGCGGCCTCCAGGGTCACAGATCAGAGACGATGTAAAAAACCGGAAGCAGGTGATTCTGTCACCGCTTCCGGCCTTTCCTTCGCTGCGTACAGCAAATATCACGAATCAGACGGATCTGCGCCTGCAGAGCAGCAAGATACCGATCATCGTCAGCACTGCTCCGGCCAGATGGATGAGATGAGTACCGGGTCCGCCTGTGGACGGCAGTTCGGCGCCTCCTTCCTGCTGGTTAATAATGGTCCCCTGATCCAGGGCAAAGCTTCCGCCTGTCGGAACACTGGCGCTCGTGTACGAGGGTTCATAATAACCTTCCAGTCTGCTGTTGGTCTCCGTCACATAGTAGGTGTATTTTCCGTCAGCTGTGCCGAAAAATGCAAGGTTCTTTAATTCAAACCTGTATTTCACCACCTCGCTCTCAGTCGTCACATGTACAATGAGTTTCGGGTCATTCGCCGTTCCATTGTCCACATCTGACTTTGAAAGGATCTCGGCTCCATTTGTGATGGCGGAAGCAGGCAGGCTGTAGGTCAGTGAGAAGGTCTCATCCTTCGTCCCGTCTGCTTTGTTTCTTTCGACCTTCACCTCGATGTCCTGATCCCATGGAATCTCCAGTGTAGATGTATCCAGCCATTTCTTGTGGAATTCAAAGTCCGTCAGCTTCTGGGAATTGACCAGCTGGCCTGTTCCGGGGGTATAGGTGTAAGCCAGCTGCCCCCAAGCGATCTGGGACCACTGTTTACCGGTAAAGGATACTTCAACATCCTCTCCGTCCATCCAGAAGTTGGCATGATTCTGATTGTTGTTCTTCATGGGAACGCTTGCGGGAACTCCATAGACATTGATTGATTCATCCCCTGTCGCAAACTCGATCTGGCTGAATTCGCTGTCGCCAATACTTGCGCTGAGCACTTTCTGCTTGATCTCCTCGATTTCACTATCTGAGGCTTTGCGGGGAGTCCATATACGGAAGATATTCCCGTGCTTGATCACGACAAATCCGAGATTGACGCCTGTCGAGATGGTCATTTCATTATTTGGTTCATTGACATAAACGCTGTCGTGTGAGGGGTCTCTTCTATAGTCCGGCGGAGTCGTGCTTATAGTGCTGAAATAGCTGTCCGTGTAACCGGCAGGCAGTTCCTCACCGATGCTGTAGATGATCTCATTTCCCTGCTCGTCAAAAATCGGCAGATTCGAGAAGTTGTACGTCCACACATTGCTGCCGGCTGTCCCCTCGATATTCTTCCTTTCAACCTCTGTTTTATTCGCCCCCTCTCCTTTGTACAGGATCACAGTGATCCAGTCCGGCCGGTTTGTACCGTCGTCCTGCCAGGTCTTGGATCCCGAGAAGGAAGTCAGCGGATTATAGTGCGTGTCCGGACCATTGGTCAGGGTCGTGGACTGTATGACCGCTCCGCCATCCGTTTCGTCCTCTTCCGTTGCACTGATCAATGTGTATCCATTCTCCACAGTGTCCTCGGTCCAGGTGTAGCTGATTGCCTCCCCTGTAATGTGGTCATAGGCGGGAAGCCCTGTTACGGTCGCTGTCCATCCATTGCTCTCCTTCAGTTCCACTCTTGTGCCATTTGACAGCAATACACCGAGTACTTCCGGTCTCTTCCCTTTTTCATTGTTATTGTCCTGCCAGATCTTATGGACTTTCGCATCCACTGTATCCATATTGTTGGTAAAGGTCACCTGCGCAGCTGTCCCGGCGGTCTCTCCTTCCTCCACAGTAACCGTCACGGTTTTCGCGGCTGCGTTTCCATCGCCGTTTCCGCCGGTGACTGTTTTCAGCCGCAGCTGGCCGCTGCCGGTCTCAGTGATCGTATAAGTTCCCACTGGCAGGTCCGGAACAGGGACGGTCCATGTGTTGTCGGTACCGGTCACATTCACTGCGGCGTTTTCATCGATCTGATAGCTGGTCGCCCTGCCGTTTGCAAATGTGATCCTGACAATATGTTCTTCACTTTCTGTTGCTGTGCCGGATGCTCCTGTGATCGTAAATACAAAGGTTCCGGCAGCGAGCGCCTTGTTGGCAGATGCAGCGGGATCCCCGTCATTAACGGTCACCACCTTTGTGATCTGCAGGGGACCGAATGCTGTTACCAGTTTATTGGTAACCGAAAGCGGGGTCTCCTTGTTTTCTTCGCTGACATAGATGGTCTTATCACCATCCTTATCAAAGGAAACCACTGTTCCCTGGGGAACCTTTTCCTCCCGTACTGCGTAGACGTAATAGTAGTACAGATTGCCATCCTCATCAGACGCATCCAGGGAAGGGAGATTCAGTGACGCCAGTGTCTGGGCGTCGATTTCAGCCGTCCAGGTCAAAGCAGCCGGATCCACAATGAATTGCTCCGGCATGTCAGCACTGACCGGCTCGTCTTCCACCGTGCCGGACACGGTAACGACATGGTCCTTCTTTTTACCGCCTGCAGTAAGGCTGTTCGACAAGGCGACCTCCAGGGCCCAGCTCTCATCCTCCACAACAAACTGCGTATCCGGGTCGCAGGTCAGCGGTGTGATCGTGTTCCGGACAGGATTCGCCGCTGTGCCGATATCGATCGTGGGCTGCGCCTCCTCTTGATCCGGACCTTCCGCGGTCAGGGCTCTGGAAAGCATCATTCTGCGCGGTGCACTGGCTGCCCTGTTTCCAGTGACTTCTTCGAAGTTATTATCGTTTACCGTCACAAGCCAATACTCAGCATTATCGTTATGATGCTGTATCGAGACAGTCAGTTCCCCATTGAGAGGAAGGTTTAATGTAATTGATGCATTGCCCCACGCATTCCCATTAAATGTCTCTATCTGACCGGAACTGGTAGAGAAAGTATATCCCCCATGGTATGGGTTATTTTTTGCGGTTAATGATACTCTAAGCTCGCTTCCCGGATCAAATCCTGTTTTGGATTTATATGTATGCCTGGTCACTCCGTTCTGGTCCTGACAGTAGATCGTCACCGGAATCGTACTGCTTGTGTAGCTGCCTTCAAAGGCTACGGCCTCTTCACCGTCCTTGGTCACCCTGGCCACGCGCTTGGTCGGCTTATGCTCGGGAATTCCGGGGCCGTCCTCCAGGATCTGCTCTGTGACAGTATACCGGCCGGGGATCAGATCATCGACCCGTGTGGTCCATACGCCATTGAGCCACTGGTTCTCCCCTCCGCCATTTCCTCCATTGATGCCGGGAGTTTCAATTTCAATCGGGCTGTCCAGGGCACTGCCTGTGATGATGTATTTTGCCTTGAAATTACCGTAGAGGTTCGCGTCTCCTGTCAGGGTCTTCTGGATAATAATGGATCCCGTGTGTTTACGGAAGATACTGGAGACGGTCGCCTCGTCCGGTGTCGCTATGACCTCGGGATCTGGCACCGGCCCGCCCTCGTCCGGTTCGATCCGGACCACGGTGAAGCTTTCACAGGGCTCCTGCCCGTCCCCATAAAGGACAGGACTATTGGTCACATCATATCCATACGGCGTATTATCCTCATTGGTTCCCGTGCCGTACTCCACGTAATAGGGGCCGCCGATCGGCAGCTTCAGTGTTTTCTCGCGATGGTCGGTCTGTGTCAGCTCATCGAATGACCGGTTTTCATCCATGGAACTGAAGGTGACCGTACGGATTATAGTGCCGTTCTGGTCCCTGATCAGATAGACCGGATCAAAATTCGGCTGTCCGGTGACATCGGCCTTGAGCGTGAAGGTGCCGCGCTTTTCGTTGATTTTAAAGCGTTTAAGGGTAAATATCACCTTCGCGTCGTCATCCAGGTCTTCCAGATTGACATCTTCCGGCCATTTCTTCTGCAGTGTCAGGGAGAAGGGAGGCTCACCCTGGTTTTTCACAAGGACATGGGCGTCTTCATCCGGTATGATCACGCCCTTGCCTGCCTTGCCGCTGTAAGAGACATTGTCCGCGTCCGGAGGATTATTGGTGTAGAGTGACATGTTTGCATCTATATGAGACTGCAGTTCTTCATCATCCGTCTGCCCCGTAAACGCACCGGTGACGTCCGTATCTTCGAAGAGGTATTTGCGGTCTGTGTCCTCCCCGGGTGTCCCCTTGATCATATTGCTGCGGTCTGTACGTTCGTCCACCACAAAGGTCGTACCGACCATGAGTCCCTTGACGATCACGGTGTCACCGTCCCGGATGTCGCCCAGAGAGCCATTGACACTCGTATGCTCCGTCACCTTGGGTTCATAAGTATATTCTACATAACCCGTGCCTTCGGCCTTTCGGAATCCCTCATAGGTCGTGGTTCCGTTTCTGTGGAGGATCGGACCAAACCAGCCCATAGCCTTTGAGGTGTCCAGGGTCTGGTAGACATATTTATAGGAAAATTCTTCTGCAGTCCCTGCTTCTACCTCTACACTGAAGGTTCCTGTCTCCGGGTTCTTTCGCTGGCCTTTTTCATAATAAACGTAATTTCCGTCTTTGTCCTTCTGATAGTAAGGTCCGAGCGAATAAGGGACTACCTCTCCCTCCGTGGATTCCAGGTAGATCTTATATTCAAAATAAGGGCTGTTATTCTCAACGGCTTCCACCAGTCCGCTGGCGGTCCTGGGATCCTTATACATGGAACCCTTCAGTTTCTTGGTGATCTGCAGCTCATTGACCAGGGTATCATCGGGATAGTTGTCGAAGGCCACGACGCCTCGTTCCGTCACAGTCCTGGATTTGGTCACAGTCCCGTTCTTGTCCACCCTGTGCTCTTCGTTTTCGGTGTAGGGAGGATCGTAAGATGAAGGGTCCGTATTGGTGACATCAAAGTGGTCGAGCATCTGAGGATTTTCCGGTGAAGGGATCTCCTTTACATACCACTCTACGTGTTTTTCGCGCACAGGGAAGAAAGCCGTCTGTCCCGGCTTCACCACGAAGATCCCGTTCTCTCTGTCCTTCCATTCGATCGCTGTTTTCTGTGTTTCGAGAGACCCGTCGTCTTTCTGGACAATGGTCTCATAGTAGGGCTCTGAATCGGTATACGGTGGCTGTGTTTTGTCCTCATTCGGGATATAAAGGTGATAATCCTCGTCTCTGCCCTTGTCCCGGACATAAGCCTGGTAGAAGAAGGGGGCATCCGCATACTGGGTCTGAACTACCTTATCATCGTTCGTGGACGGCAGCTCTTTCTTGACCCGGAAGCCCGCCTCCGGTGCCAGAGTCAGATTGAACATCAGCTCCAGGTTGGAGGCTCCGGCGCCTCGTTCCATATAGAACATCTTGAAATCATGGGTTGAGTAGTCTTTGAATGTCCCGATCAGCTTGCCATCACTGGACTGACCGTCATTTGTGAAGAAAGCATCGATCCTGGGATCGTCCTTTTTCTTCACACCGTTCTGCGTAGGCCAGTCGGATCCATCCGGCAGCTTTCCAGCCTGATAATACTGTTCCTTGATCCAGGTAACTTCCCCCTGGCGGCCGTTGGTACCCTGCTGTGTGATCTGCGGCCCGACAACCTCCACTCTGCCGGTCCGGAAGTTGATGCTCCCGCGGAAGGCATCATGTACACCTCCGATGTCAAGCACCAGGACACCATCGAGATAGACCCACATGTCGTCGTCACCGTTGAACTCATAGACCATAGGATCTCCCCGGTCCGACAATCCTCCCGGCTTCTGCGTGAAGGACCCCTCCATGATCATGCCGAAATAGTAGTTACCGTTGTTGACATTTTTAATATAGTACAGAGGCTCGCCCTTGCGCGCGTCAGTATCAGGCAGTGTGTTCAGGTCCTCATCCTTATTGACGGTTCGGTGTCCATTGTCAGTCGTCAGTTCATCGAAAGGCATGAAGTTGCCACGTTCATAATAATCGTGTCTGCCTTCCCACTGATTGTTATATTGGCCTGAACTGTCAAATTCCTTCCACGGAACACCGACCTGTTCATAGACAGTGAAGTCAGTGCTTCCATCTTCATTCGGCGTTTTGTTCAGCTGGGCGAAGTTTTCAAAACAGCTGTATTTGAAAAATCCGCTCTCGTCATACACACTCTTCAGGAAGAGATGATTGACATCCTCCACGATCGTGGTTTTGGGATTAGTGGAAGTCGGATGGTCAATACTGTACTCAAAGAGCTGCCTCAGTGACTTTTGATTATACGCAGGGATATTCTGCGTTCCATTCTTTACGATCACCGGATACCCGTCTGCGCCCAGAGTCCGGCTCAGGAAACCGGGAGCATAGCTTCCCTGTGCCCAGCCATCATTTCCCATGATCTGTGTCATGTACTGCTGCCTGGCGTAGTTGATAATGGTCGTATCATGGAAATCATACATGGAAATCTTGATTCCCATCGCTTTGCTGTCCACGGTGTCCACGGTGGTCAGCTGATCGGTTACGATCGGATCACAGGCCGCGAAATAAAAGGCCTGTGATTCTGTCAGTTCCGGAACGTTCATTGAAGCCGGAACCATAGTCCCGCTCCGGTCACTTCCCCCTGCGACAGCCAGTCCATAAGTCACGTTGGC
>CAMNJG010000083.1 GCA_946541285.1 uncultured Clostridia bacterium | reverse complement strand
TATTTTGCTACAGTTCCTGAGGAGCGTGAGAAAACGATATGGAAAATCAGTTTTTTGTAGATTCAGAATATCTGTCGCCGGCTGCGCTGGCCAGGAAGCATCAGCTGGAAACGGATCCGGCTTCCCGGAAGAATCATATGGAATATCTGCCGGGGATGGAAATCATCGAGTCCGATGTACGGGCCAGGGTAATCGGTCAGATGGAGTCCTATGACTATACCGGATATACCGCGAAGGACGTGCGAAAAGCCCTGGAGCACGAAACCTGTTCGATCGAGGATTTCAAGGCGCTTCTGTCACCGGCGGCGGAACCGTTTCTGGAGCAGATGGCACGGAGAGCCCATCTGGAAACCGGGAAACATTTCGGCAATACGGTCTATCTGTTTACGCCCCTGTACATCGCGAATTACTGTGAGAATTACTGTGTGTACTGTGGATTCAACTGCTATAACCACATCAGCCGGATGAAGCTGACCCTGGAACAGATCGAAAAAGAAATGAAGGTCATCGCGGACAGCGGGATGGAGGAGATCCTGATCCTCACCGGGGAAAGCAGAGGACAGAGCGGCGTGGAATATATCGGCGAAGCCTGCAAACTGGCGCGTCAGTATTTCCGGATGGTGGGACTGGAAATCTATCCGGTCAATACCGACGAATACCGTTATCTGCATGAATGCGGAGCGGACTACGTAACCGTTTTCCAGGAAACCTATGACGCGGAGAAATACGAGACGCTTCACCTTTTCGGACACAAACGGGTGTGGCCTTACCGCTTCGACGCGCAGGAGCGCGCCCTGAGGGGCGGGATGCGCGGCGTGGCTTTTTCAGCGCTTCTCGGACTGTCAGACTTCCGGAAAGACGCTCTGGCGAGCGCCCTGCATGTTTATTACCTGCAGCGGAAATATCCGCATGCGGAGATGTCCCTGTCCTGTCCGCGGCTCCGTCCGATCATCAACAATGAAAAGATCAATCCGCTGGACGTACATGAGAGGCAGCTCTGCCAGATTCTCTGCGCCTACCGGATCTTTCTCCCGTATGTCGGGATTACGGTATCCTCCCGTGAAAGCGCGGAGTTCCGGAACGGGATCGTGAAGATTGCCGCGACGAAAGTATCGGCCGGTGTATCCACCGGGATCGGCGACCACGAAAGCAAATATCACGGGACAGAGACCGATGAGGCACAGGGCGACGAGCAGTTTGAGATCGCGGACAGCCGCAGCCTGGAGAAAATGTACCAGGATATCGCGGAGGAAGGCCTGCAGCCGGTCCTGAACGATTATCTGTACGTGTGATCATAAAACAGACAGTTCCACCAGTCGCGGCGTTCCCTTTTTCCGGATGGCAGACTGGCCGGTGGACTGTAATATAAAGGAAAGAATATGAAAAAGTTTGATTCGTCCCTGTATTTTATCACGGACAGTACCGGTTATACGGAAGCAGAATTCCTGCGCCGGGTGGAGCAGGGACTCCGGGGCGGGGCTACACTGCTGCAGCTCCGGGAAAAGGACCGGACCACGAGGGAGTATCTCGACCTGGCCGGAAAGGTCCATGCCATCGCCAGGCGTTATGATGTCCCGCTCATCATTGACGACCGGGTGGATGTTGCCCTTGCCGCCGGCGCGGAAGGTGTCCATCTGGGACAGACGGATATGCCGGTTTCGATGGCCCGCAGGCTGATGGGAGACGATAAAATCATCGGCGCGACGACGAAAACCGTGCCGCAGGCACTGGAAGCGTATGAGCAGGGAGCCGATTATCTCGGCGTGGGCGCCATTTATCCCACCACCACAAAGGTGATCACGATCCTGACTTCCGTGGATACCCTCCGGGAGATCTGTCAGGCGGTTCCGGTCCCTGTCAATGCGATCGGAGGACTGAACAGAGGAAATATCGATGTCCTGGAAGGCGTTCCTGTCGCGGGCATCTGCGCCGTCTCAGCCATCATGAAGGCAGAGGATCCTGCAAGGGCCGCGGCGGAGCTGAAGGCAAGGGCTGCGGAGCTGGGCATCGGGAGATGACAGACACACCGGAGACACGGAATTCACGGAGCGGCAGACCGGGGGCACCACTCTCTGTCGCTATACAAAAATGATGCAAACATTGTAGAGGAGTGAGCACAGTGAAAACTGCATTATCAATCGCAGGCAGTGATTCCTGCGGAGGCGCCGGCATTCAGGCAGATATCAAAACCATGACGATGAATGGTGTCTACGCGATGAGCGCGGTAACCGCGCTGACAGCGCAGAACACAACCGGCGTGAGGGCGATTCAGGAATCTTCTCCTGAATTTTTAAAAGACCAGATTGACGCCGTGTTTGAGGATATTTTTCCGGACGCGGTCAAAATCGGGATGGTTTCTTCAGCGGAACTGATCAGGGTCATCGCGGACAGACTGCGGTATTTCCAGGCAGTCAATATCGTGGTCGATCCCGTGATGGTGGCGACCAGCGGCTCCGCCCTGATGAAAGGAGGCGCGGTCCATACGCTGATCGGGGAACTGTTCCCCCTGGCCGTGCTTGTGACACCCAATATCCCGGAAGCGGAAATTCTGTCTGAACAGTCTGTTTCCAGTAAAGAAGAGATGATCCGGGCAGCGGAGGCCATCAGTAAAAAGAACGGCTGCGCTGTGCTGCTCAAGGGAGGACACAGCGTACACGATGCCAGTGACCTGCTCTATGAAAACGGGGCATATCAGTGGTTTGAGGGGCAGCGGATCGAGAATGCCAATACGCATGGGACGGGATGTACCCTTTCCAGCGCCATTGCCGCTAATCTGGCCAAAGGCTTCAGCCTGGCTGTTTCTGTGCAGCGCGCCAAAGACTATATTTCCGGCGCGCTGGGAGCCATGCTGGATCTCGGCAGGGGCTCCGGTCCGTTACAGCATAACTTTGATCTGAACAGCCGCTTCGCCGATGAAGTGTGAGGCATTTTTTTCAGGAGGAAACAGAGAAAATGAGAAATTATACAACACAGATGGATGCTGCCAGACAGGGGATCATTACGCCTGAAATGGAGGCTGTCGCGAAGAAAGAATATCGTTCTGCGGAAGAAATCAGGGAACTGGTGGCGAAGGGACAGGTCGCGATCTGTGCCAATCGTCTGCATACCTGTATCGATCCCAACGGTGTCGGCTCCATGCTGCGGACCAAGATCAATGTCAATCTCGGCGTTTCCAGGGACTGCAAGGATTATGATGTGGAGATGCAGAAGGTGATGGAAGCGGTGAATCTGGGAGCAGAGGCGATCATGGATCTTTCTTCCCACGGGGATACGCAGCCCTTCCGCCGGAAACTCACCAGTGAATGCCCGGCGATGATCGGCACGGTTCCGGTTTACGACAGCGTTATCCATTATCAGCGGGATCTGGCGACCCTCAGCGCCAGGGATTTCATCGATGTGGTGCGTCTGCACGCGGAAGATGGCGTTGATTTCGTGACACTTCACTGTGGGATCACCCGTAAAACCATCGAGCAGATCAGAAAACACAAGCGGAAAATGAACATTGTTTCCCGGGGCGGCTCCCTGATTTTTGCCTGGATGAGCATGACCGGCGAGGAAAATCCGTTTTACGAGTATTATGATGAAATCCTGGAGATCTGCCGCGAGTATGATGTGACCATTTCCCTGGGAGATGCCTGCCGTCCCGGCTGCCTGGCGGATGGCAGTGATGTATGCCAGATCGAGGAACTGGTCCGTCTGGGAGAACTGACGAAGCGTGCCTGGGAACGGGATGTCCAGGTCATGGTGGAAGGCCCGGGGCACATGCCGATGGATCAGATCGAAGCCAATATGAAAATCCAGCAGACGCTCTGTATGGGAGCACCGTTCTATGTACTCGGTCCGATCGTGACGGACATCGCGCCGGGATATGACCATATCACGTCTGCGATCGGCGGTGCCATCGCTGCCGCGAGCGGGGCGGCCTTCCTGTGCTACGTGACGCCTGCGGAGCATCTGGCGCTTCCGAATGTCGAGGATGTAAAACAGGGGATCATCGCGTCCAGGATCGCGGCCCACGCGGCAGATATCGCCAAGAAAATTCCTCACGCCAGGGATCAGGACGACGCCATGGCGGATGCCAGAAGGGAGTTTGACTGGGAAAAGCAGTGGGCGTGCTCCATTGATCCGGAAACCGCGAAGTCCATCCGTGACAGCCGCGCCCCGGAGCACGAGGACACCTGCTCCATGTGCGGCAAGTTCTGCGCGGTCCGGAGCATGAACAAGGCGCTGAACGGAGAATATATCGATATCCTGTAGTGTTGCAGTTCACGGTTTCCGGAAGTACCGGTGACAGCGCAGCCGGTTGCTTTTGGGGCAGCCTCTGTACAGGTTCCATAAATTGTGACAGGAGGGAAAGATGAAGGCTGATCTGTCTGAAAAGAATCAGAAAGAGAACTGGATCCGGGTAAGCTATAAAGGCTGGGGCTCCCCGACAGTCAGGGCATGGATCCTGGGAGGAGGGGATTCCGGCCGCAGGATGACAGGAAATTCCGTGATCTGGCATATTCAGTGTGTCAGTGAGCTGATGTGGACGCCGGGTGAGTATGATGTCTACAAAATATACCTGGCGGAGCCAGGCCGATATAGAAGCCGGAAGGAGGCGGAGGACGCGGAATACCGTGCCTGCAAAGTGGAGTATGTCGCGGTCAGGAGAAAAACTCCCCGTCCGGAGCCGGAACGGTATGAACAGCTTCTCGCGGATTTCCGGCCGCATCTGTCCCGTAAGCATTATGAGGAACTCCTGCAGGAACTGGAAGGAAAGACATCAGAGGAAAAAGAAGAGCTCATCCGGGAAGCGATGGATGAGCTGACAACCGCCATGTCCTATTACTGAAGGCAGGGAAAGAAAAAGGGCTGTCTCCAAAAACAAAAAGACAAACCCCGAAAGAGGCGTACTCTTTCGGGGCATTTTTGTGTCCGGATCCAGAGGGTTCTGCCGGAAGGGACACAGGACTGTCCCGGTCAGGAAGAACTCGGATGCGGCATCAGAGAGTACAGCATCATGGCTGTCGCGGAGGCCGGCATGGACTGGACCAGGATCTTTCCCGGTCCGGTCACGACGGTGTTGAAAAGTCCTTCTCCGCCGAAGAGCATATTTTTGACACCCTTGACCCGCTGGATATCCATGCTGCAGCTGGCGTCCATCATGACGAGGTGACCGGTATCCAGGATTTTCTGGTCGCCGGCCGCAATCTCATATTCATGAGCACTGCCGTCGACTTCCAGGAAAACCATCCCTTCTCCGGAGAACTGCTGCATGATGAAGCCTTCTCCTCCGAAAAAGACAGAACCGACTTTTTTCTGGAAAAAGACGGACGTTTCGATGGAACCGTACATGGCAAGAAACGCGCTTTTCTGGACAATGATGGATTGCCCGCCTGTCAGTGGTACCGCGATGATACTGCCCGGGAAAGTAGAAGAAAACGCGATCTCACCGTCTTTTTTCGCGGTATATTCATTGAGTGCCATGGATTCGCGGCTGATCATTCTGCCGAGCATTTTTCCGACGCCGCCAAACTCCGTTTTCATCTCAATTTCGTTGTCCATCCAGGACATACCACCGGACTGGCAGCGGATGCTTTCTCCCTTCGTCAGCTGTATTTTTAATACAGGAAGGGAATCTCCCGATATCTCGTATTTCATAGCTGATCTCCTGTCTGAAAATAAGGAACATTAACGGAACGGCCCGGTGCCGGGAGCCGGGACTCCTGGCAGAAGGCTTGTTATAACAATATTATACCGCATTTTTATTTGCCGGAGGCATTTATTGAGAATCTTTGAAAAGTATCGGATCATGAACTGTGTCAGGAAGCCCGGGTAGAAGAAAAGTCTGCCGGATACGCAAACCGCGGAACGATTCCTGTGCGCGAATCATATGAAAACAACAGCCCGGAAGCGGGGGGAGCCCTCCCCTGTTTCCGGGCTGCTGTTTTTCAGGATCCGGAATGTTTCCGGTCAGGCAACAGGGTTTCCCGCGCTTTCAGGCAGAAAGCTTTTCCGGCTCTCCGATCAGCACCGTCTTACCTTCAAAAGCAAAACCGTAAGACCGGATGCGGTCCGCCGGGAAGCCTCTGTCGGCCAGTTCCTGCGCGTATCTTTTTTCTTCGATCTGCCGCAGGGCGGCCTTTACGGTGTCCTGTAAGGAACTTTCTTCGTCCGGATCATGGACCTTGAACTCCATGATGATAGCGTCATGTTCTTCCGGATGCAGCGGTTCCAGCATCACATCGTAGCGGCCGAAGCCGGATTCCCGGTTCGAGCGGATGAAATATCGGTCCTTCAGTTCCACCATCAGCCCCAGGACAAAGCCGTGATAAAACCGTTCCGGTTCTGTTTTTGAAGGGTGCGTCCCGGTATCAAAGCTGCTGAAGGTCTGGAGGGCAATCTCATTCATAAAGGTGTTCATCCATTTAACATCGCCCAGCAGCAGCGCCCTGATGAAGTCGTTGTACTGTGTTTCCGTTTCCTCAAACCATCTTTGCACCATGTCCTCAAACATTTCCCGTGTTTCATAATTAGTCAGTGACAGGGTATAGTTTTTTCCTTCCACCTTGACAGGCTTCAGGTACCCGGTGGCCATCAGCAGGCTGAACACAGAATTTTTATTGCCGGTCA
>CAMNJG010000082.1 GCA_946541285.1 uncultured Clostridia bacterium | reverse complement strand
TCCTTCAGCATGGAATACGCTGCCGCTTCATCAGGTGTCACCACATCATGATCCGGAATAAAATCCCCCAGATGGCTGTCGTCTTCTTCTCCAATCGGGGTCTCCAGGGACACCGGCTCCAGCGCGATCCTCTGGATCTCCATCACCTTCTCAGGGGTAATCTCCATCTCAGCCGCGATTTCCTGCGGCGTCGGTTCCCTCCCGAGCTCCTGCATCAGCTGCTTGGATACCCGGATCAGTTTATTGATCGTTTCGACCATATGCACCGGGATACGGATCGTCCTCGCCTGGTCCGCAATCGCGCGGGTGATGGACTGACGGATCCACCATGTCGCGTAGGTACTGAATTTATAGCCTTTTCTCCAGTCAAACTTGCTCACGGCCTTGATCAGTCCCAGATTCCCTTCCTGGATCAGGTCAAGGAACTGCATCCCCCGTCCGACATAACGCTTGGCAATGCTGACGACCAGTCTCAGGTTGGCTTCACAGAGCTGATGCCTGGCCTGCTCATCGCCATTCTCGATCCTCTGTGCCAGCTCGATTTCTTCTTCTGCCGTCAGCAGCGGCACTCTGCCGATTTCCTTCAGATACATACGTACCGGATCATCGGTCGGAATCCCTGCTGACATGGCTTTTTCAAAGCTGTCATGATCCTGGTGGATACGCTGTTTTTCCGATTCCTGCAGTTCACCATTCTGCTCGTCCTGTTCCATACTGAACAGTTCCGCTTCGTCAGGAGTGGATTCATAAATTACTTTGATGCCCCTGTTTCTCAGATCCGACAGTACCAGTGCCGCCTGATCCTTCGTCATTCCTGCTCCAGTGACGGCTTCCCTGATTTCCGATATTGTCAGGATGCCTTCTTTCTTTCCCGTTTTTTCAAGATTCTCCGCGACTGACTTCATACCGTTTCCTGATTTCGTACTGCTCATAGACAATCCCACCTCTTTTTCCCCTTTTTGTCCGGTCATCCCGTTCCCCCTGTCCCCGGGAACGGTAAGACATTACATAATCTCCTCAGGATCTGTAACGAAATAAATCATTCGGATTGCACAAACTGATGCCACAGGTACAGATAATCCCATCACCCGAAAACAGCCCGACAAAACCGATCCGGCATTCTGTGAAAAGAACACTATTTATTCATTGCCATTTCTCGTTTTTCTAAACATTTTACCCAAAACAAGTCCGATTAATGATATAATGTTGAGAAATTTTATTTTTCTGAAACAGGGAGACATTATGAAAATCCTCATTGCTTCTGATATCCATGGCAGCGCGAAATACTGCGAGCAGCTGCTGGACGCCTGGCACAGAGAAGCACCTGACCGGCTGCTGCTCCTGGGTGACCTGCTGTACCACGGTCCGCGCAACGCGCTGCCGGCAGACTACGATACCCGCCGGACCATCGAAATCCTCAATTCCCTGAAATCTGTGATTACAGCAGTACGGGGCAACTGTGACGCGGAAGTGGACCAGATGGTCCTGGACTTCCCGATCATGAACGAATACGAACAGATCGACGCGGACGGGATCCGGATCTTCGCGACACATGGTCATCACTACACTCCTCAGACGCCTCCGCCATTTGTGGAGATGGATGTCCTCCTGACCGGCCATACCCACATTCCGGTGATCCAGGAATGCGACGGATTCTTTTATGTGAATCCCGGTTCCACCTCGATTCCCAAAAACGGATCCGACCACAGTTACGCCATCCTGGAAAACGGGATCATGACACTCCGCCATCTTGACAGCGGGGAAATTTACAGCGAAAAAAATCTGAGGAAACGCTGATCTTTTCTGCGTGCCCATGAAGAAATCACGGCCGGAACGCACTTCTGTGACATTCCGGCCGTTTCTTTCATTTTGCCTTCCGTTCACGAATCTATACACTACGAACGGTAATCTCCGTTGATCTTGACATATTCCTCTGTCAGATCACAGCCCCAGCTCCTGGCTTCCGCGCTGCCGGTATTCATATTGACATCAATCCGGATCCGGTCTTTTGTCAGGATTTCCAGTGCCCGCTCCTCATCAAACGCCTGCGGCACTCCTTTCACGAAAACATCGATGCTCCCGCCTTCGCTTTCAAATGCCACATCGACAGTTCCCTGATCAAACGATGCTCCTGAATACCCCATCGCGCACAGGACCCTGCCCCAGTTCGCGTCGGCTCCGCGGATGGCCGCCTTCACCAGGCTGGACCCGGCGACGGAACGTGCCATCATTCTGGCATCTGCTTTACTGTCCGCTCCGTGAACATGAACCTCCATAAACCGGCTGGCGCCTTCGCCGTCTTCCGCGATCGCTTTGGACAGCCATTCGGTTACATAGTAAACGGCATCATAAAAGGTCTGGTAATCTTCCGAATCAACGCTGTCAATCGTCGGATTTCCTGCCTGTCCATTGGCGATGATGGTCGCGGTGTCATTGGTACTGGTATCGCCATCCACGGTAACCATATTAAAGGTATCGTCTGTGATTTTTTTCTGGATATCCGTCAGCATTTCCTTGGTAATGCTGCAGTCCGTCACAACATACGAGAGCATGGTCGCCATATTGGGATGGATCATGCCGGATCCTTTCGCAATCCCGCAGAGATCCACATCCTTCCCTGACAGTGATACCCTTACATAGATACACTTTTCTCTGGTATCCGTCGTCATAATCGCTTTATGGACCTCATCACCACCGGAAGCCAGTTCCGCGATACACTGGTCTATACCGCTGCGGATCGTTTCCATCGGAAGCGGCACACCGATCACTCCCGTACTGTATACCAGCACTTCTTCCGGTGACAGATTCAGTTTTTCCGCGATCCGTTCCGCCTCCTCACGGGTATCCCGGAGTCCCTGTTCCCCTGTACAGGCATTGGCGTTGGCGCTGTTGATCACCATGGCCCTGGTTGTTTCATTCTGAATATGCTCCATATCCACCTGGACCGGAGCTGCCTTGACCTGATTGGTCGTAAAGACGGCAGCCGCCACCGCCGGCACATCACTGACAATCAGCCCCATGTCCTTTCTTCCGCTTTTCTTGAGCCCCGAAGCAATCGCGGCCGCCCGGAATCCTTTTACACAGGATACCGATCTGTTCTGTAAAATTTCCATATTTTCATCTCCCTGATCAGGAATCTCCTCCATCTGAAGGTCCTTATTTCGTCACCATCGTACCGACACCGGCATTCGTAAACAGTTCCACCAGCAGGCTGTGTTCCACCCTGCCATCGATAATCGCCACTTTTTCGGTCCCTCTTCTGAGGGCATCCACACAGCAGGTCATTTTCGGAATCATGCCTCCGTTAATGATCCCGTTCTGAATGTATGCTTCCGTCGTCTCAATATCAATGGAGGAAATGAAAGAATCTTCGTCATTGATATCTTTATACAGGCCCTTGACATCGGACAGCAGGATCAGCTTCGCCGCGTTCAGGGCTCCGGAAATCGCTCCCGCGGCGGTATCCGCGTTGACATTAAAACGCTCCCCTTTTGTCCCGCACGCGACAGGAGAAACAATCGGAACATAACCGGCATCCAGGAGGGACGTCAGCACATCTGTATTGACCTCCGTGATACTGCCGACATTGCCCAGATCCAGTCTGGAACCATCTTCAGCAGTCGCGTATTTCTTTTCCGCGGTCAGAAGCTGGCTGTCCCTTCCGGACAGTCCGATCGCGTGAATCCCGTGAGCGGACAGGCAGGCGCTCAGATCTTTATTGACGGATCCGGAAAGTACCATTTCCACGATATCCATCACATTTTCATCCGTAACACGCTGTCCCTGGACAAACTGCACATCCAGATCCACCCGGTCCAGCATACCGTTAATACGTTTGCCGCCGCCATGGACAATCACGATATTGATGCCCACCAGCTTCAGCAGCGCCACATCTTCGATAAACTTTTTCTTGAGATTCATATCCTCCATGACACTGCCGCCGTATTTGATTACAAAAGTTTTTCCATTAAACTCCTTAATATACGGCAGTGCTTCAATCAGGATTTCTGCTTTATTCATGCGATCCCTCCATCTTCTGACAGACCGCGGTTCCTTTACCGCGTGAAGAAGGAGCGCTGTGACACGCTCCCGTTTTCTGATTCACCCAGCAGAAGGAAGAACGCATCCGGTCTTCTGTTAAGTGATAGTGTTAATAATTATACGCTCGTATTTATAATTATGCAATCTTTTTTTCCAAAAACTCCCGGACTGTTTCCGGCGATCGTTACAAGTCAGCGATCAGCCAGAATCAGATGAGAAAACGCTGCTTATATAGTATCACAGTTTTGGGGACAGCCTTTTGAAAACGCACAACGTTTTCAAAAGGGTCCCCAAAACAAAAAAGTCTTACCTGATGCAGCGTTTTGGAAGGTTAAACTGGTCGATCGGTGAACAGTAACCGGCGATCCGATTCCTACTCCGCCAGGAACAGTCCGGACTTGCCGCCATCCTTTTTCACCAGGCGGATATCCGTAATCCGCATCCCCCGGTCGATGGCCTTGCACATGTCATAAATCGTAAGAGCCGCGATCGCGACGGCGTTGAGAGACTCCATCTCAATACCGGTCTTGCCGATCGTACTGGCCGAGGCTTCAATATGGACCGCCGACTTTTCTTCATCGATCCGGAAATCCATCTCCACCCCGGTGATAAAAATATTGTGGCACATCGGAATATTGCGGGCTGTATTTTTTGCGGCCATGATCCCGGCCACCTGCGCTACGGACAGGACATCGCCCTTGGCAATGGTTCCTTCCTTAATCCGCTGCAATGTCTCCGGTGCCATATAAATACTGCCCCTGGCGACCGCGATTCTTCTGGTATCCGGTTTTTCACCGACATTCACCATACGCGGCCTGCCATTGGCATCCATATGAGTCAGTTTTTCTTCCATTTTTCTGATCAGCCTCCGATTTTGTTCATGTCCCGGACGATCGGCTCCGCGCCTTCGTTCAGGCGATGCCGTGCCACTTTATGATTCACCGATTCGACGAGTACTTTGACCACGTCTTCTTCCCGTCCTTCTCTCAGTGCTTTTTTGATATCAATCTCTTCATTATTATGCAGACATGGTTTGATCTTTCCGTCACTGGTCAGCCGGAGCTTGTTGCAGGTGCTGCAGAAATGATGGGAAAGGGCACTGATAAAGCCGACTTTGCCCATGGCTCCCGGCAGATGATAATCAACCGATACGGAAAACCGTTCCTGATCGCACGGCTCCAGTTCCGGATGCATCTTCAGGATATCCTGGTCGGAGATAAAACCATATCCTTCCCCGACGTCCGCGCTGCCGATCGGCATCAGCTCAATAAAACGGACTGTGATGTCCCTGTCTCTCGTCAGATCGATGAATCTGCCAAATTCATCATCGTTGAAACCGCCCAGGGCGACACAGTTGATTTTCACCGGAGTCAGGCCCTCCCGCTCTGCCGCCTCGATTCCGCGCAGCACACGGCTCAGGTCACCTCCACGGGTAATTTCCCGGAACTTATCCGGATCAAAGGTATCCAGGCTGATATTGACCCGGCACAGCCCGGCCTGTTTCAGGTCATGTGCCATGTCCTCCAGCAGCAGCCCGTTCGTAGTAATATCAATCTCGTCAATTCCGTCAATCGCGTTCAGCCCCGCGATCAGATCAACGATACTGTGACGGACCAGCGGTTCTCCACCTGTCAGCCGCAGTTTATGGATGCCGATGGAAGCCGCCGCTTCCGCGACTCTGATGATTTCCTCAAAAGTCAGAATTTCCCTGTGCGGTATCAGGTTCCCGCAGCCTTCTGCTGGCATACAGTATTTACATCTCAGGTTGCACCGGTCTGTCACTGAGATTCTCAGATAATTAATTTCGCGCCCGAAATTGTCGATCATTCCCGACCCTCCATACGTCGTAATATAATCTGTACAGCAGCGGATATTTTAACACATTATTTCATTTCCCGCTACCGTGTCTGCATATACAGAAGCGCGTTGCATATCGCCGCGGCGACGGTACTGCCGCCCTTGCGCCCCTCTGCCACAATATATTCTCCTGCTGTTTTCATGATCTGTTCTTTGGATTCAATCACATTGACGAATCCGACCGGTACTCCAATCACCAGCGCCGGTGAAACATTTCCTTCTGAAATGAGATCTGCCAGTCTCAGTAAAGCGGTCGGCGCGTTGCCGATCGCGAAAATCAGAGGACGATCCTGAACAGCGGCCGCTTTTTCCATGCTGACCACTGCCCTTGTCACACCCCTGCGTGCTGCCTCAAGGGCCACATCTTCTTCTGCCATATAACAGACAGCGGAACATCCTGTCTGTTGCAGAGCTTTTTTATTTATACCCGACAATGCCATATTTGTATCGGTAATAAAGACAGCCCCCTGACGGATTGCCTCCCGGGCTGCCGTCATCGCGCCCGCGGAAAAACGCAGGGACTGCTCATACTCAAAATCCGCCGTTGTATGAATCACCCTCATCATCACCGGGAGCTGTTCCGGCGGCGGGTTTGTCCGCATCTCGCGGCGGATGATTTCGAAACTGCGTTTTTCAATGTCTTCCGGTTTTCTGTACTGTATTTCCTTCATTTTCTTCTACGTCCGGAACAGGTCCCGGCAACCCCATCATTCTGTAAATGGCCTCCATATCCAGGCTCTCC
>CAMNJG010000081.1 GCA_946541285.1 uncultured Clostridia bacterium | reverse complement strand
GGCTTTCCCATCCGGGGACAGTTCCTCCGATGCTTCTTCGTACATCGCGTCCATTCCCTCAACCCAGGAAGTGAACTTTTCGTCCTCCGTATCGCCCTCTGAATCTTCCATGAAGTAATTCCACTCATCATTGTTGGTACCGACAATCATCTGTATGCCGCTTTTTGCTGCGTCCGCTATGGCCTGAGCCATTTCCTCTTTTTCCGGAATGATCTCTCCGTCGGCAACAATGCCGCAGCACTCATCCGCAATCCATTCTTCAGCATCCAGTTCCATCCATTTTTCACCGGAGATCGCCAGCAGATCCTCCATATCTTCCGCGTCGGCTGCTTCCATGATATACTCCGCGAATTCCTGCGCGTCTTCTCTGTCCCTGACCGGCAGACCGCCACTCTCCGCAATCGCGCGCCGGAACAGACCCTTCGCCGCCGGGGAAATCGTTAATGCTGTCGTGGACCATCCGCCTGCAGATTCTCCGAAAATTGTGACATTGTCCGGATCCCCGCCAAAAGCCCCTATATTTTTCCGGATCCACTGCAATGCCGCGATGTGGTCACGAATGCCCAGATTGAGATCCGTGTAACTCTCTCCGCCTTTCACTTTAGAGAAATCGGCCCAGGACATCAGGCCCAGACGGTAATTGCAGGTGACCAGGATGACATCGCCATGCTCTTTCACAAAGTTGTGGCCGTCGTACATCGGATCGGTCGTTCCGCCCCATCCATAGGCACCGCCATGGAAAAACACCATGACCGGTTTCGCTTCCCCGGATTCGCTGCTTCCTTCTGACTCCCAGAGATTTAATGTCAGACAGTCCTCGCTTTTCGGAAAAGAGGAGGCCGGTTCGGTCGGCCACTCATATTGTAATGCGGTGTAACCGAAGTCATAACATTCGATTTCTTCATCACCCGGATCCGGGGCGACCGGCGCGCGCCAGCGGAGGTCGCCTACTGGCGGTTTCGCGTAAGGAACGCCTTTGAAGGAGGTGACGCTGTCCTCGGTCTGCCCCAGCATGATTCCATTCTCACAGGTGACTTTTACAGGATCTGTCACAACGGTGTTCTTTTTTTCGCCGGAACTGCCAGCGCCACAGCCTGTCAGGACCAGGATCATCGCCATCACGCACAGTATCGTACTCCAAAATTTTTTCTTCATAATAGACTCCTTTCTCTTCAAATCACAACTAATTTCTCCTGTTCCGGCACCATACTGCCTCCAGTGGCCCATATGATACTGGTCGCCTGACCCAGCACGCTTTCGATCCCCTGGTTCCGGAGATACTGCCGTCCGGTATCGGTGGAATACAGCTGGATCAGGGGCATAAACGCCGCGCAGGCACTGGGTTCAATATAAATCTTTTCAGTCTGCCAGAGATCTCTCATGAACGGCTCAAGCCGCTCATCCCGTACCGTCCCTTCTCCGCTGAGAAGCGCGTGGATATTTCTCGCCACAAGGGTGGAGCATCTGCCTACCGCCAGACCATCCGCTTCCGTCCTGCCGGACAGACCAAAATCCTGGACTGCTACCTCCCCATATTTTCCGGTTTCCAGACCGATCAACATACACGGCGCCTGTGTCGGTTCCGCGAAAAACACATGGACATGCTCCCCGAAACACTGCTTCAGCCCATACGTGATCCCGCCGGGAGCACCGCCGACGCCACATGGAATCATCACAATCAGCGGATGCTCACCATCCACCGGAATGTTCTGATCGTCCAGCTGCGCTTTCAGCCTGCGGCCTGCCACCGCGTAGCCACAGAACAGTTCCCTGGAATTCTCGTCATCGACAAAATAGCTGAAAGGGTCTGCTTCTGAAGCACTCCTTCCCTTTTTTACGGCCTCCTCGTAATCACCTTCGTATTCGATCACGCTGGCTCCCCGTTCACGGAGCAGATCTTTTTTCCACTGCCGGGCGTCAACAGACATATGAATGATTGCTTCATATCCGAGCGCCGCACTCATGATCCCGATGCTCAACCCGAGATTACCGGTAGAACCCACCTGGATCTTATACTTTGAAAACAATCTCCTGGCATCCTCCGTAGTCAGTTTCCGATAATCGTCTCCGTAAGAAGAAAGCAGACCATGCTCCAGGGCAAGATCCTCCGTATGCTTCAGGACTTCATATATGCCACCTCTCGCCTTGACAGAACCGGATACGGCCAGATGGCTGTCCTGCTTCAGAAACAGTCTTCCCGGAATCTCCATGCCGGCATCGTGACACAGTTTTTTCTTCATCGCGGCGATTTCTGTCAAAGGGGACTCGATAATACCACCGGAAGCAATGGTTTCCGGAAAGTAATGCGTGATGACCGGCGCAAACCGCTCCAGTCTCCTGGAAGCGTCATCGATCTGTTCCAGGGAAAACTCCGTCCGGACACCGGATTCCTGACGGGCATTGTATTGTTCATTCAGCCAGAAGACTTCTTCTCCACGGCGGATCCGGTCGTGTAAACTATGCTCGTTTAAAATCATGCTTTTTCTCCATTTGACTCCTTCACCTTCCATCTATCCTGGATACGTCGCTCTTCTATTGGACGCAGCCATTCCATATTCCGGTCCCTGCTTTCATTACATGGTTCCTGAGGCTTTTTCATTTTACCATATCCTCCATTTGTCAGATTCATGGATTTTCAATATATCATTGTAATATTGTGTAAATTTCATTCGTAAAAAAAGGCGGACTGTTGAAAAACCGTTCGTTTTTCTTATATAATGGAACAGAAAGACCCTCATATAGAAACGTTAAAACGATTTGGATTTTACCTGACAATCGACACTGGCATTCCCGGTTTTCAGAAAATACCGTGACTTCAGTTTCAGCTTCCAGGATGGAGACATGATGAAATTATCGGAAGAACAACAGAAAGCAATCGAAAATGTTGACGGAGCCACCCTGCTGCTGGCAGTGCCGGGAAGCGGCAAAACCACCACCCTGATTACCCGCATCGGAAGGATGATCTACGAACTCGGGATCGATCCCGGAAAAATCCTGGTCATTACGTACACCCGGAGCGCCGCCCGGGATATGCGTAACCGGTTTTCCCTGCTTTTCGGGAATCAGGACGCGGACAGAATCCATTTCAGCACCATCAACAGCTTCTGCTATTCCGTCGTCCTCCGTTATGCCCGATTGACAGGACACCGGAAACCGGAAGACGACATCGATCTGGAATACAATATCCGTCAGCTGTTCCCCACCGTTTACGGAGAACAGTTCCCTGACGAAAATGAAATCCGGAATCTCGCCCAGCAGATCACGTATGTCAAGAACATGGGCCTGAAGGATGAGGAAGTGGAAGGACTTCAGGCGGACGACCGGGATGTGAAGCCCATGTATGACGCGTATCGCGCATATCTGAAAGAACACCACCGGATGGATTACGACGACCAGATCCTGTTCACCGAGATGATTTTCAGAAACAACCTCTGCGGACTGCGGGACGAATACGCGGACCGTTATCCCTACATCCTGCTGGATGAAGCCCAGGACACCTCCCGGATGCAGCACGAAGTTATCCGGCTCCTTGCGGAAAAGTACGGGAATATCTTCATGGTCGGTGACGAAGATCAGAGCATTTATGGTTTCCGGGCGGCCTATCCGGAAGCGCTGGTCGATTTTCAGAAACTTTATCATAATGGAAAGGTGTATTATCTCCAGACCAATTTCCGGTCAGTCCGGAGTATCGTCCAGGCAGCTGCCAATGTCATCTGCCGCAATCAGAACCGTTATGATAAAAACATGAGGAGCAGCCGCAGGGAACAGGGCCAGTTCCGGCAGCTCCGTTTCCGGAACAGAGCAGAACAATATCCACGAATCTGCGAGGAACTGCAGTCGGATCCTGTCGAAACCGCGATCCTGTACCGGAATCACGACAGTGCCCTTCCCTTTATTTCCCTTTTCGAGAAAGAAGGCATCCCTTACCGGTGCAGGGAAATGAACACGCTGTTTTTTACGAACAAAGTCGTCAGGGACGCACTGGATATCATCGATTTTGCCTTCCATCCGGCTTCAAAAAACCTGATCTGGAAGCTTTATTACAAGCTGGATCTCCGGATTCGCAAGAAAACCTTGTATGATGCCACGAAGCGGATCAATTACCGTGAGCATCATCCGATTCTGACGGCATTGTACCGACATAAAGATCTCAGTACCAAACAGAAGAAAGGGATCTCTTCCCTGATCGAACAGCTGGACCTGATCCGGGACCGCAACAACGCGCGGGAAGCCATCCGCCGGATCCGCTACCACCTGGGCTATAAAAACGCGTCCAGCGAAAAGCTCTTTATCCTGCAGGCGATGACCTTTGACGATGAAACGATCCCCGAATTCCTGGAAAGACTGAAACATCTGGAACAGATCCTCCGTGACGGAAAAACAGATCCGGAAGCACGGATCATCCTGAGTACCATTCACAGCAGCAAAGGGCTGGAATATTCCCGGGTGATCCTGGTGGACGCCGTAGAAGATATCCTGCCGAATCCGGAAAGTGATCTCGAAGAAGAACGCAGAGTGTTTTATGTCGGCATCACCCGGGCAAAGGATCAGCTGGTACTGTGCAGTTACGGGGATTTTCCCGGCCTGTTCCAGTCAGAAGTCTACGAACAGCAGAAACCATCTGAAAGAAAAAAGACCAGGGGACAGGAAAAAGGAAAGAAAAAGACGGGCTCCTCCGGAACCTCCCGTTCCCGGAAGGATACACGCAGGGACACTGGAAGCGCCGGTACTGCCGCATCCGCAGCCGGCTTCACCCCGGGAGCACTGCTAAAGCACAGGAGCTTCGGCACCGGGCGGATCGTATGGCTCAATGACGAAGAGATGATCGTCGACTTCGGAGGAAAAGGGAAAAAGACCTTCCTGCTATCGCTGGTACTGGAAAACGATATTGTAAAACGGATCTGACGGAACAGCCCTGAGTGGTGATTCCTCACAACTCAGGGCTCTGGCAACATTCAAACATTCATCCGTTTTCGACTCACTCCTGCACTTTCCAGCCATTCAGGATCCGCTGCTCCGAATCGAAGGTCACACCGACCCGATACAGCGTCCGCGGATCCGCCGCGTAAGGCAGCGCGTACTGCATTTCTTCAATCTGCTGCAACGCGGCTTCCACGGTATCGTCACGCTTGAACTCAAACAGATATACATACTTTTCTGTTTCCAGGACACAATCGACACGTCCCGTAAAGGTATGCATCTCACAGCGCGTATAGTGCCCCAGCAGGGTAAAGACCAGATAAATGACGCTCTGGAAGTAATGCTCGAACGGATCCCGTTCCTGCGTATACGGAATACTGGCAAACAGCGCCGTCAGGATGTTCCGGATCCCTTCCAGGTTTCCTTCTTCGATATAACTTTCCAGAGTAAAGATATCCGTTCCCCTGCCACTGGACGCACCCGGTACATATTCCGGCATCAGGCTTTCCAGCATTCCGTATTTGACTTCCTCATTCGGGAATCCCAGGAGGAATCTTCTTCTCCTGCGATCATAATTTACGATTGTCAGATACCCTGTCTGGTAAAGCAGCGGCACTGGGTCCGGATTGTCTGCCCGGTAATCAGACAGCATCGCTTCCGTAGCATACAGCGTCCTGTCTGTCAATCTCCGGACATCAAATCCATCTTTTTTCAGTTTTTTTACCAGAAATGTCGGCGTCCCTGTCTCGAACCAGTAAGAACCGAATTCTTTTTCATAAAATACTTTTAACAGGCTCAACGGATTATACACCCCTTCTGCCTGAGGATGAAAATGATAACCATCATAATTTTTCTTCAGAAGAGTAAAGCATTCATTGACCGGTAATTCCTGTACTTCCGCAAGAGTTTCGACCTCTTCCGTAAAATACTCTCTGATCTCCTGCTCCGTGATACCGCAGACCGAAGCATATGCTTTATTTAATGAAATATCGTTCAACTGGTTCAGGTCGCTGAAAATACTGACCTTTTCAAATTTAGTCACACCTGTAATGAACACAAACTCCAGATATTCATCAAAGCTTTTTAACGTGCTGAAAAAACCTTTGTAAACGGCCTTGTCATGTTCTTCCCTTTCACGCTCTTCCATCACTTCCAGCAACGGCTTATCATATTCATCCACCAGTACGACACAGCGGAGGCCGGTCTGCTGAAAAGCCCTGACCAGGAGGTGCTGGAAGCGGACGGCCAGCGATGCTTCCGGATCTTCGCAGCCATAGATTTTTTCCCATTCCTTCAGATGGACATCCAGAATACTCTCCAGTGCTTTCTCTTTTTTATAATTATCCCGGTTAAAATCAAAGTAAAACACAGGATATGGTTTCCAGGCCTCCGGATTTCCTTTTTCCAGTTCTTCAATCTTCAGTCCTCCGAACAGTTCCTTTTTTCCTTCCCAGTAAAACTTCATGGTCGACAACAGGAGGCTTTTGCCAAACCGACGCGGCCGACTCAGAAAATATTGTTTTCCGGTATGCACCAGTTCATAAATATATTCGGTTTTGTCCACATACAGGTAGCCATCATTCCTCAGACCCTGAAACCCCTGTATGCCAATCGGCAGTTTTCTCATCAGTTATCATCCCCCATAATCAAATCGTTTTTTCCCGGATCAAATCTGTTTTCTCAAAACCCTGCAGCTCTTCTTCATTTCACTCCTGCACTTTCCAGCCATTCAGGATCCGCTGCTCCGAATCGAAGGTCACA
>CAMNJG010000080.1 GCA_946541285.1 uncultured Clostridia bacterium | reverse complement strand
GGTAAAATTCGTAAAGTTGACAACCGAAACGGTCTGATCCGCTTTGACAGCGATCATCGCTATCAGGGAACACACCGAGCCCGCGCTGTTGTAGACACGGCAGCGGAACATCACGCCGTCATGCCCCTTCGACAGTGCCGCGGTTGTATAATCAGCGCTGTTGTATCCGGTCCCTGTTGTACACGGGAACCAGGTGTTTCCACTGTTCGTGGAAGTTTCCCACGCATACCTGAGGTTGGTGCCGGTGGCTTTCACAGACATCGTTGCCTGCGCACCCGGCTGCACTTCGATCTTTGTCGGAGGATTCTCCGAGATCACCGGGGCTGCCAGGTCATCCAGCACCGTAAACGTCGAGTTGCCTGCGATTCCTTCAAAGTAAGTTCCCAGCAGATCTTCCCGGTATACACAGCGAATAATGTACTTCTTTCCCTTCTCCGGTGTAAAAGAAGAGAAGTCTTTCATCACATCCACGCTGCTTTTTGACAGGAGCAGACCTGTCTCAGCGAGTTTGTTCGCTTTGAGATCATAAACGCTCCAGTTGTAGCTGATTCCGTAACGGTTTCCCGGAATGCTTGTATCAATATTCTTAAACTGATAGCCATACGGGGTGCCTTTCGCGACCTGTCTGGCAGAAATCACCGGATCCGCTGTCGGCAGGCTCATATCGGTCTCGTTCTTCGCGTTATAGTCTGTCGCTGTTCCGCTCCGGGTATACAGCGCGACATATTCCTGCCCCGGTTTCAGGACCAGTTCCCGTGCGGTAATGCAGCTTGCATCCGATGGGACGGTCTTTTCGATCACTGTAGCGGATGCCAGCTGTTTTTTTGACAGGCCAACCTGTCCATATCCCGGTCCTTTGGTCGATTTTCCATCGATTTCGACCGCGTCCAGTGTTTCACAGGTAAAGGTTCCTGTTGCCGCGTAAATCGTTCCTGATCCGGAGAAACAGTTCGCTCCGCCTTTGGCCGCCACACTGCCGCGGTTAAAGTACACGCTGCTTCCGGACAGGGCCTTGATCCCTGCCTCCCGGCCAATATAGGAGCCTCTTCCATAAATCTTCCCTCCGTTAACGGTCAGGACTCCACCGCCACTGACTTCGACTCCGGTTCCGAAGGTCTGTCTCCAGATCGTCTTCGCGTATTTGGCACTGTATTCACTTTTGGACCGTCCAGCCTCGATTGTACCTCCGTTCAGCGTCAGTTTTCCCCTGACCGAAAAGATATTCCGATACTTCAGATCGCCGTTATCATTGATATAGCCGTTATACCGGATCGTACTGCTGTCACTGTCCTGAGTATCATAGACAATCATTTCCGTACCGGACTGTACCTGAAACAGAGTGGACTTCTCTACATTATCATTATGCACCACCAGGCTGTGTCCGTTCAGGTTCAGCGCTTTTCTGCCGGCAATGTAACACCACACACCATAATTCCCGTCTTCGCTGTAGCTGATGTCTTTTGTCAGGGTAATGTCATAATCTCCGGACATCTGCAGGTACTTTTTCAGCTCCGGCGCGGTACTGACACTGACTTTTGTCATGGAAGCGGCATGGGAGATCAGTGCCGCCGCGGGCATCATGCTGATCACAACTGTCAGCACAACAAATAACGAAAAAACTTTTCTTTTCATGATTTTCACCATCCTTTCATTCCTTACTCAGAGAACACTTTCCTGCCGTTCCGCTGTCTTGCGTCCACATCCACGGGCCACTGACATTCAGCGGCCCTTTTTGCGGTTATCCTCATGAACCACGAGACCCAGCAACCGGGCATTGACCGCGAGATCCACACGGCTCCGGTAACCGGTCTTGGCAATCATATTCTCGATATGGCGTTTCACGGTACTCGGAGAAATATGCAGATCCTCCGCGATCTCCTCATTGGTCAGATTGCGGGTCAGTTCCCGCAGCACTTCCAGTTCCCGCTTTGAAAGATCATATTTGGTAATCTCACCAAAGTCAGGATTGGGCAGGCTGTCCGGATAGATGGATTCGCCGTTCATGGTACGGTCCATCACCTGAGTCAGCGGAATATCCGAATACTCCTTGAACCAGAAGCTGTCGATCCCCGCCTGCCTGGCCTTTTCAATCCATCGGGATTCCGCCGTAGAAGTCACCAGGATGATCCGGGTCTCCGGATGATTGATCTTGATCGTCCTGGCACAGGTCAGCCCGTCCAGCCCGCGTTTCATCATCACGTCCATGATCACCAGATCCACCGGATGCTCCATGCACCAGGACACAGCCTGTTCGGCAGTGGCGAGGGAAGCTTCCAGCTCATATCGTTTCGTCATTTCCACATGAATCTCAAAAAAACTCCTTGCCACATACTGATCATCTACGACCAGCACTTTGTATCTGTCACTCACATGAAATCACCCCACTTTCCGGCAATGAAAAAGGCGTACCCTTCCATACTCATACTACTTTCCGGAAACGGGCATCCTGCCCTTCCCCGGCCTGATTTGTTTCTATTATATGAAAACCGGACCGGATCTGTCATGAGCCGACCGGCCCATTTATACTACCCTATTCGTGATTTTTGAATTTCAGCCTGTTCAGACGGTTAATTCTTTACTATCAATCGTAAATGATGAAGGTTCAGAAGGCGGAAGCAGCCGGATCTCCAGTCGGTATTCCGGAGAGATCGTGATCCGCATGGTTCCGTGATGATCCTGGACAAGGGAACGAAGGGAACAAAGGCCTCCGGACTCCCGGATCTCTGTCTCAGGCTGTATTCCGTTGTTTTTCAGGACAAAGATGGTCTCCGTACTGCCGCGCTGAACCTGGACGGAGAGTCTGTCGCCATCCGCGTGCTTGACCGTATTGGTGGCACATTCGCTGACAGCAGCAGCCAGAATCATGCGATCGGGATCTTCCTGGGGAATGATCCCGGTGATCACCACATCCACACCGATAGCCTCTGCCATTTCCAATGCTTCTGTCAGGGGATCTCTCCCCGTATCGTCCTCTTCATATTCCCTCAGGAGATACCTGTTGGTATTTTTCAAAGCCTGCAGAAGTTTTTCTTCGTCAATGGAAGCAGGTTCTTTCAGGTAATGCCTGCTCTCCAGAAGCACGTTTCCCAGTTCGGAATGAACCGCCCTCCGGGCCGTCAGCAGTTCCTGGGCAATGATGATCCTGCCGGCCTGCTGATGATAGATATCCAGACGCATGTGCAGCTCCCGGAGTTTTCTGTTTTTTTCTTCCAGTTCTTTCGCGATCGCCGCTTCCTCCGTAATATTCACGGCCGTCATCTGGAGAAACGATTCTCCGTCCACAGAAACGGTTTCAGAGGCAAGCTGCCACACGTCCGGACCATCCGGAAGTTCCACCTGTACGCTGTGTTCCTCTTCTTCCGTCTTTATCGCTCCGGGTCCCTTCTCCCGGAAAACCGACGGACTGATGATCCCTTTCCCGGTCAGCGCACGCGCCAGGTGCTGCATGACAAGATTCTGAAGTACGATCATCCCGTCGTTCTTTCCAAAAGCGATCCCTACCGGAAGCAGATCCATCGTCTCCTTGATGCTCCGGGAAGTCGGATGATTTCTCCGGTAATGAACCAGATCCCGGATGCCAGTGGCCAGAATCAGTGCCATGATGCCTTCAAACAGGATCAGGACAAAAACCGGCAGGGAGCGAAAATATAAAAGGTACGCAGGCAGTGCCTCCGCGCCATCCGAAACAATGAGTGGTTCCCGGAAAATTTCCAGGATCAGCAGATACAGGAGAAAAAAGCTGACGGAAAAACTCAGGACCCAGAAACAACGGACCCCGCGCCTCCTGCCGTCCCGGAACGCCGCTATGACCAGTGTCATCTGCAGGGTCAGGAGCAGAAAAAAAACGACCATCAGGACCTGCCTTTCCGGAGAAACGACCATTTCCCGGATCGTCATCCCCATGCTCCTTCACCTCCCTTTCCTGCAGGAATCTCCATGTAAAGTATTTCCTCACTCTGATAAAACTTCACCGGGAGTGAAATCTCATCTGTATCAGGGAATCCCTCCATTTCCGCAGCGAGCCGGAGTCCCCCCTCTTTCCACGAAACCATCAGGGAGGGAACCTTTCCCAGCAGCTGCTCCGCGATAGTTTCAAACGCGTCATACAGAGAAAGGAGGTATTCTGCCGGATAACGGTTTTCTTCCGGTTCCGCCGCGGTCGTTGGAAGTCCTGCCAAAGTCAGGTAATTGGCCGATTCCTGCAGTGCCAGAAAGAGTTCCTGCGCTTCAAGGGTTTCATTTTCCGCCGAAAGGAGCAGCAGATTGGTTTTTCTTTTGACATACGCATTCAGGACACAGACCAGAGCGATATTCTCCCGGAAACCAGCCGATCCGGGGACGGTTTTCTCCAGGATCTGTCCAATCCGCTTCTGGCAGGGATACAGTTCCCCGGCAATCTCATAATAAATCCGATGTCTGGACTCCAGATACGCGTCCTGTTCCTTCTGTTCCGTTTCGGCCCGGATCAGGTCATTTTCCTGCTCGATCAGCGCGTTTGCTTCCAGAAGTCTTTCCTGGACCCGGTGAATCCTGCTTTCATCTTCTATCCAGAAGGCATAACCGGCCCGGATCTCCTGGCCATGAAGCTTCTGGTCCCTCAACAGGGTAACCGATGCTTCCAGGGCAGCTTTCAGCCTGTCCGGCTCCTCAGTCATCGCGACTCCGGAACGGTATACAGTACGGAACTGCCGGTCGGTAATCAGGACCGGCATATGGAGGCTGTGGAAAAAGCCGATATAATTTTCATTATGCGGAATCAGACGATAGCGGATACAGATCTCAAACACAGCCAGCATCCCGAACGTCTGTGTTTCAGGTAAATTGAATACATGGATATCATACCGGTTCCTGTAAAAAAACAGGAAATTCAGAAGGGCCAGGCCGATCCACAGAAGGATTACTCTCAGAAGAAACTGTGCCGCTCTTTTCTGACTGCGACTGGTTTCCTGAAAAAGAAGCCTCAGTCCCAGGACACTTGTCAGAATCATCCACACATACAGAAGATAAAAACCCGAACGATAGACATATGTGCCGGTATCAACCGCAAACTGCGAAAGGTCGATCCGCGGTACATAGACCAGCGAATGCAGATCATTGGTCAGCACCAGCAAAACCAGACCCGTTGCCAGGATCAGCAGCAGTGCTTCTATTCTTTTTCTGTCGTCACGATCATTACGGGAAATGCGGATACAGGTGATCAGGAAGAGCGTCGGGATGAACAGCTGTGGAATCCAGTAAGCATACACAGCATAGCGCGACGCCGTGATGTCCACTGCCAGAGAATATTTGAAAATCCGGAGCAGCATATACAGTAACATGAACAGTCCGGCGCTGACGATGCAGGTTTTCGCTCCTGAAGGAACCAGACGGATCCGGACAGACTGGATCCAGAACACCAGCAGTCCGATATAAATCGTGCTGTGGACACAGTTCATCAGGGCGTTCCCTGCCTGAGGCAGGTATCTGCCGGTCAGGTTCGCGAGTCCTGCGAGAAGGAGGAAACCGATAAAAATCCAGGTGTTTTTTGTCTGTTGGTTCATCCGTCCCGCCCTCCTCAGGAACTGTACCGATATTTCGTAATGATCTGCATCAGCCCAGGACAACATCCAGGATCATCATCAGTACGAACCCCAGCGCGAATGCGATAGTGCCAGTATTGGAGTGTTCTCCTTCGGACATCTCCGGGATCAGTTCCTCGACAACGACATATAACATGGCACCTGCCGCAAAAGCCAGCATATACGGCAGAACAAAGGTCACCGTACTTGCCGCCGCTATGGTGATCAGGGAAGAAACCGGCTCTACTGCTCCTGATAACACCCCGTACCAGAATGTTTTTGCCTTCGGCATTCCGGCAGCCCTGAGCGGCATGGATACGATCGCACCTTCAGGGAAATTCTGAAGGGCGATGCCCAATGCCAGGGCCAGCGCAGCTGTCTGGCTGACCCCAACTTCACCAGCTGTCCATCCTGCGTATACGACTCCTACTGCCATGCCTTCCGGAATATTATGGAGCGTGACGGCAAGGATCAGTTTTGTCGTTCGTTTCAGGCCGCTCTCAGGGCCTTCCACCTGTTCATCCATATGCATATGTGGTGTCACGGTATCCAAAAGCAGTAAAAATCCAATGCCGATAAGAAATCCCACAGACGCAGGTATAAAAGAGAGCTTTCCCATGCCCCGGGAACTCTCCAGTGCCGGGGCAAGAAGACTCCAGAATGAAGCTGCGACCATTACTCCTGCGGCAAATCCTGTAAGCATCCGCTGCACACGGTCAGAGATTTTATCCTTCAATACGAACACCATTGCCGCGCCAAGACTGGTTCCCAGAAATGGCAGCAGAATGCCCGTCAAAACCTGTTCGTTCATATTTTCTCCATATCACATAATTGCTGGATTCACTTCACTCTCCAATAGCCAGTTTTCTTTGATCCTACCCGTTCTGTCAATCCTTTTTCCTGAAGAGATGTTGCAGTGCGATTGATCATGATTTTTCGTAATTCTGATGGCGTTAATTCACGGTCTTCAGCTGCAATACAAGTCTAATACTTTCCAAAGGCTGAATATGGCACATCATCCCTTTATTCAGTTCACCCGCTGTTTTTTTATATTCAGTAAATTCCTCTTCACGTCTCATGAACCTTGCCTCCCTGTTGATAACTTACTGAATGCGTGCTCATTAACCGAATTTCCTTGATATTTCAATGCATATTGATAAAATT
>CAMNJG010000079.1 GCA_946541285.1 uncultured Clostridia bacterium | reverse complement strand
CCTGCTTTTACACAGTCCCCTATTTTACCCAGATGCCACCGCCGGTGAATTCCCGGATGATGGAATTGGTACTGATATTGGACAGATCCTCCAATGGTCTGACGCACTGCAGCAGCCTCAGGATTCTCTGCGCCTCCAGGTATTTTTCATCACCCGGCTTCACGGCTTTGAGTCCTTCCTCGACAAACGGCCTCAGTACGGCCATTTCATAGATCACCGTTGAGTTGAACAGTACGTCGGCTTCACTGCTGAACGGGAAGATGTTCTTTTCTTCGCCGGCACGGACGGAATGCCACTGTTCCAGTGTCTGCTCCGCCGAACGGCCCCTCGAACGGATGTCCCTGGCCATCCGCCTGATCAGGCGGATATCCGTCAGCGGCACACGGTTGTGGTCATTGAGGTTCAGAACTGTCAGCGGACTGATATAGATGCGGAATTTTTCGTTGTTCGCGATTCCCTTCGTCAGCTCCGGATTCAGGGCGTGGATCCCTTCGATCACAATCGGCTGATCCTTTTCCGCCCGCGTGATGCGCGTCCCGTATCTCTTGGAGCCGGTAATAAAATCAAAGACCGGCATATCCACCGTTTTTCCGTCCAGCAGATCATTCATCTGGGAATTGAACAGATCCAGGTCCACTGCCGTCAGGTCTTCGAAATTCAGCTTGCCGTTTTCATCCGGGATCATGTCACTCCGTTCGACAAAATAATCATCGGTTCCCATGTAAAGCGGACGCATCCCGTTGACCCGCAGCTGGATACACAGCCTCTGCGCGAAAGTCGTTTTACCGGAAGCGGACGGACCCGCGATCAGGATGATCCTGCGTCCGTTCTTCTTGATCTGATCCGCGATCCTGGCGATCTTTTTTTCATGGTACGCTTCGGTAATGAGGAGGAGGTCACGCCATTCCCCGGTTTCAATCTTCCGGTTGAGCTCGTTGATATAATTGACTTCCGTGACTTCACGCCATTTCAGGACCGTATCAAACGTCTGGTAAAGTTTCCGGTCATCCCGGTAAACCCTGAGATCATCCGGGTTCGCGAAACGGGGTACCCGCAGGATCATCTGCTGGTCATACGGAACGACTTCAAAAACATCCACTGCTTCCGGGGACTTCATCAGAGGATCCACGAACGCTTCGGAATAATTTCCATAAGAATAGATATAGATATCCTGTATATCGCTGGAACGGACAAGATCCGCCATCCGGTCACTGACCGCGGCCGGTCTGTCCGGAGAAAGGATGACATCCCGGGAAACGATTTCCTGTGAGAAAACACAGCCGGAGGAAATGAGTTCCCTCATCCTTTTCTCCACCTTCCACGTCAGCACAGAAGCATTGCCGATCTCACGGTCAAACTGGACCAGGAGACCGTCATTGAACGGATAACGGATCCTGCACTCAACACCGGGAGCGATTTCGCTGATAACGATCTGGAAAAGAAACAGCACCGTCCGCTGATACATCAGACGGGCTGTTCTGGATTTCATGTCAAAAAATTCCACCTTGCAGGAATGCCGGAGGGAATCCGTCATATCCTTTATCTCACCATCGACCAGCGCGAAAATCGGCAGCCGTTCATTTTTATCTATATAATATGTCTTCGCGACTTCTCTCAAAGTGGTCCCCCTGTCCACCGACAGGTTCCGGATCCCTTTTTCTGTTTTCAGTTCTACTAAAATTCCTTTATTCATCCTGTCCCTCCGAATCCTTACAGTTCAGTGTCCGGCCAGAGTCGTATGAAAAAACGCTGATTTATTCCGCTGAATCATAAAAATCATTACATTTGACTCCTGATCAGCCTCTGGAAAGGTGATTTTCTGATTAAATCAGTGTCTTCCTCAAATTGCCTGATTGATAAATAGTAACTCCGAATCTATAGGTAATCTTCGGAAAGCACCGCATTGCACACTACCCTGATCATGATATAATAAGTATTTAATATATTATACCACATTCTGTGATCGCTAAGGAACGATACCATGAAAGATTTAACACTGGGCATCCTGGCGCATGTCGACGCCGGAAAAACCACTCTGTCCGAAGCATTGCTCTATCAGTGCGGAACCATCCGGACACTGGGACGGGTTGATCACCGGGACGCTTTTATGGATACAGACAGACTGGAAAGAGAACGGGGCATCACCATCTATTCCAAGGGCGCCGTACTGACCGCAGGTGATCTGAGGATACAGCTGCTGGATACCCCCGGCCACTCGGATTTTTCCGCGGAAACAGAACGCGTGATGAGTGTCCTGGACTGCGCCGTCCTCGTCATCAGCGCGGCGGACGGGGTACAGAGCCATACACGCACCATCTGGAATCTCCTGGAAAAGTACAATGTACCCGTTTTCCTGTTCCTGAACAAAATGGACCGCCCGGGCGCGGACCGGTCCGCCCTGCTGGAAAATCTCCGGAGCGAATTGAGCAGTTCCTGTGTCAGCTTTGACGAACCTGACACGCCGGAACATACAGAGGAAATCGCTGTCGCGGACGAAACACTGCTGGACACCTATCTGACAAACGGAACCCTGACGGATTCAGAAATCCGCTCCGCGATCCGTGACCGCCGGCTTTTCCCGGTCTGTTCCGGATCCGCCCTGCATCTCCAGGGAATCGAAGAATTCGTAAACACCTTCTCCCGCTACGCGGAACCCCGGGACTATCCGGAAACATTCGGCGCCCGGATTTACAAGATCTCCCGCGACGAAAAGGGCGTACGCCTGACACACCTGAAAGTAACCGGCGGCAGTCTTCCGGTCCGGAAAACGCTGTCCGGAACCGGCGCAGACGGAGAAGAGTGGAGCGAAAAAGTGCACTCTATCCGGATCTACAACGGCGCGTCATGGTCCGAAATACCGGAAGCAAAGGCCGGGACAGTCTGCGCGGTGACCGGGCTGACACACACTGTCCAGGGCGGCGTCCTCGGATTTGAAGAACCGCTGCCGCCCCCGCTGATCACCCCGGTACTCCACTACCGCCTGCTTCCTCCGGAGCATACGGACCCGGCGGTTCTGTACCGCAGGCTTCTGGAACTTCAGGAGGAAGAGCCGGAACTGAATGTTGTCTGGAAAGAAAACCAGCAGGAGATCCAGGTCCAGATCATGGGGGAAGTCCAGACCGAGGTCCTGACCGCAGTGATTGAAGAACGTCTGGGGGTCCATGTCACTTTTACGGACGGCTCCATTATGTATAAGGAAACCGTAGCTTCGGATGTGGAAGGGGTGGGACATTATGAACCTCTCCGCCACTACGCGGAGGTCCATCTGATCCTTTCCCCCGGAAAACCCGGCAGCGGGATTACCATCTCCAGTTCCGTCAGCAGTGATGTGCTTGCCACCAACTGGCAGCGCCTGATCCATACGCATCTGCAGGAAAAAACCTTTGCCGGTGTCCTGACCGGTTCCCCCCTGACGGATGTGCATTTTACCATCGCGGCAGGCCGCGCCAGTATAAAGCATACAGAAGGCGGCGACTTCCGCCAGGCGACCTACCGGGCTGTCCGTCATGGACTGATGCGCGCGGAAAACGTCCTCCTGGAACCGTTTTATCAGTACCGCCTGGAACTCCCTTCTGAATACACCGGCCGTGCCATGACCGATCTGGACGGCATGTTCGCCACCGGTACCAGTATCGAGCAGAATGGCGCAGTCACTGTACTGAAAGGAGAAGCCCCGGTTGCCACTATGCGGAATTATCACGCGGCAGTCAGTGCCTATACCAGAGGGACCGGGCAGCTTTCGCTGACTGTCAGCGGTTACCGTCCATGCCACAATACAGAAGAAGTCCTCGCCCGGAGTACATACGACCCGGACGCCGATACGGAAAATCCTTCGTTCTCCGTATTCTGTACCCATGGCGCCGGATTCTCCATCCCCTGGTACGAGGTGATGGAATATATGCACCTGCCGCCGGTACTGGCCGCGCCTGTTTCCCGGGCAGCGGACCCGGAGTTCCCGGTACAGCCGGCCGACCGATCCCCTTCTTCCGAAAGTCTCTGGATCAGTCCGGAAGAAGTCGAATCCATCATGGAAAAGACGTTCTACGCGAACAGTACGGACAAACGCCGTAAGCCCGGCTATAAAAAAACACGGGTGCGCCACGGACCAGAATCTGCCCGGGATTCTCAGTATGTGATCCGGAAACCGGAAGGACTGAAACCCTACCTGTTAGTTGACGGCTACAATGTCATCTTTGCCTGGGAGGAACTCTCGGAACTGGCCAACAGCAGCATCGACGCCGCCAGGGAGTCCCTGCAGGACATCCTCTGCAACTACCGCAGCATGACCGACGCTGAGATTATCATTGTCTATGACGCGTACCGGGTCAGAAACCATCCGGTGGAAATCTCCGATTACGGAAACATCCATGTGGTTTTCACCAAAACCGCCCAGACCGCGGACACCTACATCGAGAAATTCACACACGATAACCGCGGTAAATACGATATCAGCGTCGTCACTTCTGACGGGCTGGAACAGATCATCATCCAGGGACAGGGCGCCCATCTGATTTCTTCTCACGAGTTTGAAGAGCGGGTCAGAGAAATCAACGAACGAATCCGCCGCATTCTGGAAGAAAACCAGCGTTCCATTCCTGCCAGCAGGATGGATTTTTCTGTCCTGGATCAACAAAATCAGACCGAAAACGAACAGGAGTAATCAATGAAAAAAGCAAGCAGTATCAAAAACAGTCTCCGTTCTCTGAAATGGTATAAATTTCCTCTCCTTGCCCTGGCAGGCATCATCAGTTCCCTGGGGATTACAGCCTTCCTGCAGCCCGCGAAACTGTACGACAACGGAATTGCCGGTACTTCGATGTTCCTGGCGGACCTGACTCCGCCATATCTGTCCCTGCCGCTGTTCCTGCTGGTCCTGAATATCCCGCTGATCCTCTACGGCCTGAAGGAAGAAGGACTGGTCTTTACCATCTATTCCTGCTTCGCGGTAACCATGTTTTCCATCTCCACCCACATCGTATCCCACTACCTGATCACGGATACTTCCGCCGGCTCTCCGGTTGTCGGATACGACCGCTTCCTGTGCTGCATCTTTGGCGGACTGATCGTGGGCTGCGGCAGTGGCCTGGCCATCCGCCTGGGCGGCGCTCTCGACGGTATCGAAGTGATCGCGGTCACCCTCTCCGAAAAGCTGGGCCTGAACCTCAATACCTTCCTCCTCATTTACAATGTCGCGCTGTATCTGGTCTGCGGCATCGTGCTGGGGGACTGGACGCAGCCGCTGTACTCCATCGTGGCATATGTCATCGCGCTGAAAGTCATCGACTACATCATCGATGGTTTCGATAAAAACAAAGCCATCCTGATCGTCACCGACAGGGCCGATGAAATCAGTCAGGAACTTTCAGAGGAATTCCACCAGGGACTGACACTGATCAACGCGAAAGGCTATTACTCCGGTCAGGATAAAACACTGATCCATATCATTGTCAACCGCTTCCAGATCATCACCGCGCGGGATATCATCCAGCGGATCGACCCGAAAGCCTATATCTCCGTCAGCGACATTTCTGACGTATTCAAGGCCTCCTGATCCCGGGAAGTTACAATTCAGTGGCCAGTCAGGACCATATAAGAAAACGCTGCTTATAACAGTATCACAGTTTTGGGGACCCTTTTCAAAACGCACAATGTTTTGAAAAAGGTCCCCAAAACAAAATGAATAATTACCCGGTGAACAGTTACAAAAAGGACAGCCTCTCTCTTCTGCATAAAGAGAAAAAGCTGTCCTTTTGTTTTTATACTATTGCTGTTCTTCCTGTTCCTTGCGGAACACAAACAGTTTACTGAACAGGTAATTCAATACCATCACGACAATCTGCGAAAAGAGCTTTGTGCTCCACTCCCCGATGCCCAGCAGTTCAATACAGGACCAGGTAATCAGCAGATCCATCAGGAGCGTCACAATCCTCGCGCCAGAGAACAGGAACAGTTCCCGCAGCAGATGCTGCGTCCCCATACTGCGGAACACAAAATACTTATTCGCGAAAAACGCGAACAGGACCGCCGCGATCCAGGAGAGGCAGGAATTGATCATATAATTGACGCCGAGATATTTGAAAACTGCGTAGGTGCCGAAATACACACCTGTTGTCATCACCCCGACGATCACATACGCCGCCAGTTCCCGGAACGAACCGCGAAGGATCCCTTTTCCTTCAGGAACAGATCCTGTACCGCTGCCCGGAGACGCGTTCGCGGTTTCCTCTTCTCCGGCCTCAGACCGCTGTCTCTGAAAAAACATTACAGTTCTTCGCCTGTCAGCAGCTGATACGCTTCCTTATACTTGGCGATCGTCTTATCGATGACTTCCTGCGGAAGATCGTAATCACTGTCCGGATTCTCCCGGAGCCAGTCCCTGACAAACTGCTTGTCATACGAAGGCTGGGATTTCCCTGCTTCGTAGCCTTCGAGCGGCCAGAAACGGGAGCTGTCCGGTGTCAGCATTTCGTCCCCGAGGACGACATTGCCTTCTTCATCCACACCAAACTCAAATTTTGTATCCGCAATGATAATCCCTCTGCCACGGGCGTAATCCGCGCATTTCTTATAGATTTCCAGCGTATAGTCCCGGATCTTTTCCGCGTATTCCCTGCCCTTACCAGGGAACTCCTTTTCAATCACCTCGATGGTTTTCTCAAAGGACACATTCTCGTCATGATCGCCGATCTCCGCCTTGGTACTCGGCGTATAAACCGGTTCCGGCAGTTTCTCGGACTCCGCCAGTCCTTCCGGAAGCCTGATCCCGCAGACAAGTCCTGTCTCCTGGTAGCTTGCCCAGCCGCTTCCTGTAATATAGCCTCTGACGATGCACTCGACAGGAATCATATGGAGCTTCCGGCAGAGCATACTGTTGCCGTTAAATCCCGGCTGTCCGAAAAACTCCGGCATATC
>CAMNJG010000078.1 GCA_946541285.1 uncultured Clostridia bacterium | reverse complement strand
GGAGGTTTCATTCGTGAGATTAGGTATTGATGTAGGATCAACAACAGTAAAACTGGTTCTGCTGGATGACGCAGATCAAATTGTCTATAAAAAGTACGAAAGACACATGTCCGGCGTATTTGAAAAAGTAGGAGAGATGCTGGACCATCTCTGTGAAGAGTATGACGGAGAAGCGCACGTCACCATTACCGGTTCCGGAGGGCTTTCCCTTTCCAACAGTCTGGGAATCCCTTTTGAACAGGAAGTCATCGCTTCCACAGAAGCCGTTTCCAGACTGATCCCTCAGACGGATGTCGTGATCGAACTGGGCGGCGAAGATGCCAAGATCACTTTCTATGGCGATACCGTGGAACAGCGGATGAACGGAACCTGTGCCGGTGGTACAGGCGCTTTTATCGATCAGATGGCAGTGCTCCTGAATACGGATGCCAACGGACTGAACGAAGCAGCCAGGGATTATAAAACGATTTATCCGATCGCGGCCCGCTGCGGTGTTTTCGCGAAGACGGATATCCAGCCGCTTATCAACGAAGGCGCGGCAAAAGAAGATCTCGCGGTCTCCATCTTCCAGGCGGTTGTAAACCAGACCATCAGCGGACTGGCATGCGGCCATAAAATTGAAGGGAATGTCGCTTACCTCGGCGGCCCTCTTTCCTTTATGTCGGAACTCAGGAAGAGGTTTACAGAAACACTGGGTCTGGAAGAGGATCAGGTGATTTTTCCGGATGACGCCAGATTTTTTGTCGCGCTGGGGGCTGCTTATCTTTCAGAAAAGAGTCCGGTCCGCAGCATCCCGGAACTGGCGGATAAAATCAAAGATCCGTCCCTGAAAGCAGAATCCAGTACCAAATACCTGGACGCTCTTTTTAAAGATGAAAACGATTACAGAGAGTTCATCGAACGTCATGATCAGGACCGGGTTGCCCGCGCAGAGCTTTCCGAAGCCAGCGGCCCTGCCTTCCTGGGGATTGATGCCGGTTCGACGACGACCAAGGCAGCCCTGACAGACCGTGAAGGTAGGCTTCTGTACACTTATTATACAAATAATGAAGGAAACCCCCTGGAAGCGGCACGCGCCATTATGAAGGATCTGTACAGCAGGATGCCGGAAGATCTCTATATCGCCTGCGCGGTGACCACCGGTTACGGGGAGGGACTGATCAAAGCGGCGTTCCGCGCGGATTACGGAGAGATCGAAACCATTTCCCACTATCGCGCGGCGAAAGCATTTAAGCCGGACGTGGATTTCATCCTGGATATCGGCGGCCAGGATATGAAATGTATCCGTATCCGCGATGGTGCCGTTTACAATATTATGCTGAATGAAGCCTGTTCCTCCGGCTGTGGTTCTTTTATCGAAACCTATGCCAAGAGTGTGAACATGGATGTGAAAGACTTCGCGAAGGCAGCCCTGGAATCCGCAGCACCGGTGGATCTGGGCACACGCTGTACGGTTTTCATGAATTCCAAAGTCAAGCAGGCCCAGAAAGAAGGCGCGGCGATCGGCGATATTTCGGCAGGGCTGTCCTATTCTGTCATTAAAAACGCGCTTTATAAGGTAATCAAACTCCGGGACGTATCAGAGGCCGGTGAGAATATCATCGTGCAGGGAGGCACATTCCTGAACGATTCTGTCCTCAGGAGCATTGAGCAGATTCTTGGAAGGAATGTCATCCGCCCGGATATTTCCGGGGTCATGGGTGCCTACGGCGCGGCACTGATCGGGATGGACCGTTATGACGGCCACAGTATCTCCCGGATGATCACAGAAGAAGAACTGGATCATTTCTCTGTTAAAAATCATTTTGCCAGATGCGGAAAATGTGAGAACAACTGCCAGCTGACCGTCAATATTTTCAACGATGGAAGCCGGTTTATCACCGGAAACCGCTGTGAACGCGGAGCCGGCAAAAAAACAGACAGTAATGATGAGTACAATCTTTTCCGGTACAAATACCGCAGACTGTTTGATGATTACAGACCCCTGGACGAAAACGAAGCGCCACGCGGTGTCATCGGGATTCCGCGTGTCCTGAACATGCATGAGAATTATCCGTTCTGGTTCACGTTCCTGACGGGTCTGGGTTTCTCAGTCCGTCTGTCACCGGTTTCCTCCAAAGAAATCTATGAATCCGGGATGGACACCATTTCATCGGATACGGCCTGTTATCCCGCAAAGCTGGTACACGGCCATATCCAGTGGCTGATTGACAGCGGTGTGAAGACGATTTTCTATCCTTCACTCAATTACGAACTGATCGAAGACGAGAGTGCCAACAATCATTACAACTGTCCGATCGTCGCCATGTATCCGGAAGTCATCGCGGGAAATATGGATGAGCAGCTTCTGGGCAGTGGCGTGACACTGATGCACCCGTTCCTTCCGTATTATGATGATAAAAGGCTGACCGAGCGCCTGACGGAAGAATTCCGTTCCTTTGGCGTGACAAAGCAGGAAGTGGAGGCAGCCGTCAGAGCGGGACGGGAAGAAGACCGGCGCTTCAAACAGGATGTCTGCGACAAAGCGGATGAAATACTGGCACATATTGAAGAAACCGGCGGCCATGCCATTGTTCTGGCAGGAAGGCCGTATCATCTGGATCCGGAGATCAATCACGGAATTGACCAGGTAATCACTTCCTTCGGTTTTGCTGTACTGACAGAATCCTCCGTGGCCGGAAGAACGGAACTGGAAAGGCCTGTCCGGGTCCTGGACCAGTGGATGTACCATTCGCGTATGTACAAAGCAGCGGATTTCGCAGGCACCAGAGACGATGTCGACCTGGTTCAGCTGACTTCCTTTGGCTGCGGCCTGGACGCGGTCACGACGGATGAAGTCGAAGAAATCCTCGCGCAGCACAATAAACTTTATACGCTCCTGAAAATCGATGAAGGCGCGAACCTGGGAGCTGTCCGGATCCGTATCCGTTCGCTGAAGGCGGCCCTGGAGGAGCGGAAAATCCATGAACTTCACTGTCAGCCGGAAATGCAGCCTTATGAACGAGTCGTCTTTACAAAAGAGATGCGGAAGAATTATACTTTACTTATGCCGCAGATGGCGCCGATGCAGTTTGACCTGATGGAGACCGCTTTCAATCATGCGGGATATAATGTTGATCTTCTGCCGGTAGTGGATAAGGAAGCCGTTGAAACCGGTTTACGGTATATCAACAACGACGCGTGTTATCCGACAATTATTTCACTCGGTTCCATCATGAATACACTGAAATCCGGCAAATATGATCTGGACCGGACCGCGGTGATCATGACGCAGACCGGAGGAGGCTGCCGGGCCAGTAACTATATCGCGCTTCTCCGGAAAGCCCTGAAAGAAAACGGGATGGAACAGGTTCCTGTGGTTTCGATCAATTACCTGGGACTGGAAAAGAATCCGGGGATGAAATTCACGCCGAAACTGATTTTGGGTATTCTGTACGCGACACTTTATGGAGATCTTTTTATGAGGGTCGTTCATGCGACCCGTCCATATGAGGTGGAAAAAGGCAGTGTCGACAGACTGTATCATAAATGGAATGAGATTGCGCGGCACAATGTCCTGAACAGAAGCAGAAGTGAATTTAAACGGAATGTCCGGCAGATTGTGAAAGAATTTGATGAAATCCCACTCCGGGATATCCGTAAGCCGAAAGTTGGTGTCGTCGGAGAAATTCTGGTAAAATATCATCCGAACGCCAATAATGATATCGTCAGCATCATTGAAGAGGAAGGCGGCGAAGCCGTTGTTCCTGATCTGATGGACTTCATGATGTACTGTATGAAAAACTATGATTTCAACTATCATCAGATGGCGGGCACAAAAGGCTGGTATTTGCTTTCAAAAGCCGGGATTGAAGCGATCAACCATTACCGGAAAATTGTCGCGGACGCGCTGGAAGCCAGCCGCCGGTTTGAGCCGCCTCTGCATGTTGACAGAATCGCGGAGAAAGCCGAAACCGTCACCTCCCTGGGAACACAGTGCGGGGAAGGATGGCTGCTCGCGGGAGAAATGACAGAGCTGATCGACAGTGGCGTGGAAAACATCGTCTGTCTGCAGCCGTTTGCGTGCCTGCCAAATCATGTGACCGGCAAAGGCATGATCAAACCGCTGCGGAAGCATAATCCGCGGTCCAATATCGCGGCCATCGATTACGATCCGGGCGCCAGTGATGTCAATCAGCTGAACCGGATCAAGCTGATGATGACGACCGCGCACAGGAATCTGCAGAAACAGATGGAAGAGGAAAATCAAAACAGAAGAGAAGGAGTGGTATAGACATGAAAAAAGCAGTGATCACCGTTATCGGCGAAGACAAAATCGGTATTATGTATGGCGTTGCTTCCGTTCTGGCAGAGCATGATATCAACATCCTGGATGTGAATCAGACGATCATGCACGATATCTTCACCATGATCATGATTGTCGATCTTGACAAAGCCCCGCTGTCGTTTGAGGATGTCCAGGAAAAATTAGAAAATAAAGGGAAAGAGATCGGTGTTTCCATCCGGATGCAGCATGAAGGCATTTTCAACGCGATGAGTGAACTATAAGGATTTTTATCTCGATACGAAAGTGAGGACCTCAATTGATCAGTCTTGAAAGTGTAATGAATACGCTGCACATGTTCGATAAGGAAAAGCTGGATATCCGTACCATCACCATGGGGATTTCACTGCTTGACTGCGGACATTCCAATGGTGAAATTGCCCGGCAGCGCATGTATGATAAAATCACAAAAAAAGCGGAAAAACTTGTTTCCGTTGGAGAAAGTATCGAAAGGGAGTACGGAATCCCGATCATCCACAAACGCATTTCGGTTACGCCGATGGCGGTGGCGGCAGGCGCCAGCCTTGATACCGATTATGTAGCGTTTGCCAGGATGCTGGACCGTGCCGCGAAGACAACAGGCGTCAATTTTATCGGCGGTTATTCCGCCCTGGTACAGAAAGGGATGTCCAAAGGAGATAAGATTCTGATCGACTCCATTCCACAGGCTCTCAGTGAAACCGAACTGGTGTGCTCCTCGGTCAACGTCGGTTCCACCAGGGCAGGAATCAATATGGACGCGGTCCAGCTGATGGGACAGGTGATCAAAGAAACCGCGGAACGGACAAAAGATCAGGACAGCATCGGCTGCGCGAAACTGGTTGTGTTCGCCAACGCTGTCGAAGACAATCCGTTTATGGCGGGAGCTTTCCATGGAATCGGAGAATCGGATACTGTGATTAACGTTGGTGTCAGCGGACCGGGCGTCATCAAATCCGCACTGGAAGCAGTCCGCGGAGAACCGTTTGACGTCGTGGCGGATACGATTAAAAAAGCTGCGTTCAAGGTAACCCGTATGGGCATGCTGGTTGCCAGCGAAGCTTCGAAGCGGCTGGATACTCCGTTCGGCATCGTCGATCTTTCCCTCGCGCCGACACCGGCCAGGGGGGACAGTATCGCCAGGGTACTGGAGGAAATCGGTGTGGACAGCTGTGGCGCTCCTGGAACAACAGCTGCTCTTGCCATGCTCAATGATGCTGTCAAAAAAGGCGGGATCATGGCATCCTCCCACGTAGGCGGGCTGAGTGGCGCGTTTATCCCTGTCAGTGAAGATGAGGGGATGATCGCGGCCGCGAAATCCGGTTCTATCACCATTGAAAAGCTGGAAGCCATGACCTGTGTCTGCTCGGTCGGTCTGGATATGATCGCGGTACCAGGTACTACGAGTGCTTCCACGATCTCCGGCATCATCGCGGACGAAGCGGCTATCGGTGTTATTAACGGCAAGACCACGGCAGTCAGACTGATCCCTGTCATCGGCAAAGATGTCGGGGACGAAATCGAGCTGGGCGGATTGCTGGGGACAGCGCCGGTCATGCCGGTCAGCCAGTTCGGATGCGAGCGTCTGACCGCCCGTGGCGGCAGGATTCCGGCTCCGGTCCATTCGATGAAGAACTGACAGAAGGATTTCTTCGCAGAAGAATGCAACTGTCCGTTGAACCGCGTGAAAAACTGTGCTATAATTCCAGAGGAAAATTTAATTAGCAAGGAGATCATCAACAATATGGGAAGACATGGAACGATTGCGGGCAGAAAAGCTGCCCAGGACGCAAAAAGATCGGCGAATTTTACAAAATACGCGAGAGTTATTACCATCGCGGCCCGCGCGGGAGGCGATCCGGAGTATAACGTGTCGCTGAAGCATGCCATTGACAGAGCCAAGCGGATCAATATGCCGAATGACAAAATTGACCGTGCTATCAAAAAGGGTACAGGTGAGCTCGAAGGCGAAACTTATGTAGAAGGTTCCTTCGAAGGCTACGGTCCTGGCGGAGTGGCTGTGATCGTCAATGTACTGACCGACAACAACAACAGAACGACTGCGTTTGTCAAACATGCTTTTGACAGACACAACGGAAACCTCGGCAAGCCTGGCTGCGTATCCTACATGTTTGAGAGAAAAGGCCTCATCATCATCGAAAAGACAGACGACATTGATGAGGACGCGCTCATGGAAACGGGTATGGAAGCAGGTATGGAAGACATGGTGACAGAAGAAGATTCTTTCGAAATCTATACGACAACGGAAGACTTCAACGCGGTATCGGACGCGCTGACTGCTGCGGGTTACGAACTGGCGGAAGCGGATATCGAATATCTCCCGTCCATGGAATCCACACCGGATGAGGCGACTGTCAAGTCTCTGAAGAAGCTTATCGCGGAGCTCGAAGAGAATGATGATGTCCAGAAGGTAACAACCAACTGTTCTATTGATCTTGACGATTAGGAAATATTTCTGTAAAATACTGCATATATTCACCGGCTGTCGGTGTCATACCCACCGGCAGCGGGATTTTATCCTGGAATGTGCGTTATGGTCATGTATTTAACCTACATTACATTCACGGGAATCCGGAGTTACTGGTACTGTTGCGTCAGGCCCTCACGAAGGGAAGGCGCCACGTACAGGCAGGATACCCACCTTATCAGCAGATAGGGAGTGAATTCTTGACCAAACGGCATCCCGGGTTTTTTTATGCCTTCAGGCCAATGTAGCCACTATATTTCGTATCATTTCTCTGTAACTATACCACATTTTGTGTCAGGCTTGATGATGTGTTTTCCAGCTAACTTGAAATATATACTTAAAATATTATTTTATCTTTCCTATT
>CAMNJG010000077.1 GCA_946541285.1 uncultured Clostridia bacterium | reverse complement strand
CTACTGGAATTATCTGTTTTAAACAATTTCTACATGAAAATACTGATATGAGTCATCATTTCTTCAACAATTGTCGTTCCACAAACAGTTTACTCCTCATGGACGGTTCCGTCTATAACCCAACAGCAAAAAACAGACTGAAATTACTCAGCCTGCTTTCTTTACTGCCAATCCAGTTTTTTATTCCAATCCGGTGGTTTCATCGATGCCAAGCATGATATTCATGTTCTGGACTGCCGCCCCGGAAGCGCCTTTTCCGAGATTATCGAACAGAGCTGTGACACTTGTCTGATCCTCATGGCCGCAGACCACCAGTTTCAGATGATTGGAACCGGCCAGCTCATTGGCATAAATCGTCGGTTCATTGGTACCAAACGGGAGCACACTGACAAAATGTTCCTCCTGATAATACTCCTGCAGACGTTCACAGATTTCCGCAGCTGACGGCTGACCATTCAGCGCGCGATTATGAAGCATGATTGTGGTCGCCATCCCTTTATAATAATCATCCACTACCGGCATGAACACAGGCGCGTATTCCAGTCCACAGATCTTCTTCATCTCCGGGATATGTTTGTGCTGCAGGCTCAGGCCGTAAATTCCAGGGGAAAACCGCTTTTCGCCTTTTTCTTCCGACTCATAATCCGCAATCATCTTTTTGCCGCCGCCGGAGTACCCGGTCAGGGAATAGCAGGTCAGCGGATAATCCGCCGGCAGGATTCCCATGCGCACCAGTGGCGCGACAGAGGAAATAAACCCGGTCGCGTGACATCCCGGATTGGCGAGACGTTTCGTTTCGGCGATCTGGATTCGCTGTTCCGGGCACAGCTCCGGATAGCCATAAGTCCAGTCATCACTGGTACGATGAGCGGTTGACGCATCGATCACTCTGACTTCAGGATTGTCAATCAGGGAAACGGCTTCTACCGCACTGGCATCCGGCAGACACAGGAAAACGATGTCCGCAGCGTTCAGGTATTTCCTTCTTTCTTCGATGTCATGACGTTTTTCCTCAGCGATGCGGAGCAGCTCCAGATCCGTCCTCTCACCGATCCGTTCATAAATCTGAAGACCTGTCGTTCCGCTCTGCCCGTCAATATATACTTTTGTTTTCATCGCTTACTCCTCATCCATTCCCAGTACCGTATAACGCATTTCGTTGTACTTCTGATTGTAATACTCGTTCTTTTTCTTTTCAACCCAGCGGTCACGATCCACGGTAATCGCCAGCATTTCATCCGCGATCTGCTCCGCGCTCTGTGTCCCTGTTTTGCCCAGGTACGAAATCATCCGTAACATGGTCTTTTCGGTTCCAAGGCTGTCAGCGATCAGAGCCGCGAACGCTTCCGGGTGTCCCATCTGACAGATCCTCCGGATCAGCTGGTTCCGGACGCGTTCTCTTTCTTCTTTTTTCCGTTCCATTTTCATCCCATTCTGACCAACGCATCAGAAATTCTATGTTACCGGCACTGCCCAATCAGCCAGTCTGCTGTGACTTCCGTCAGTTCACAACGCCGGTCAGCCGCCATATGGTCTGTTTTCAGGTCAATCCTGCTGATACAGGTACTCCCCAGTTCCTCCGCTTTTTCCGTCATCCGGTCCAGCGCGATCTCCGATGGAATCATATCGTCCTCCAGTCCATTGATCAGCAGCATCGGCACATCTGCGACAAAATCAAGAAGGCGTTCCATCAGGTTCGATTCTCCCATTCCGGCTGCCTCCCTGTACAGAAGTTCCGCACTGGTTCCCACAAGCCAGTCCGCTCCCTCACGCATCATCTCCAGGGACTGTTCCCTGAAAACAGGATCCTTCCCGGCTTTCTGCATCATTGCCACAAAATCCGCCGGCATGGCCAGTACCGCACCGGCCGGACGGGTCACCGGTTCTGTTATTTTCTGTTTTTCTCTGTATCCCGGAGAACGATGAACGGCCATATGATAGGCCAGGAAACCTCCCATACTGTGTCCCCAGAGAAAGATACGATCCGGATCCGCATGCAGTTCTTCTTCTTTTACGACATAATCAAACACCTTCTCCAGATCTTCGAGGCAGTTCCCCAGTGAAAAGTTCCCGTCACTGCCCCAGGATCCGCTGTAATGGAAGGTCATCACGTGGAAACCCACCCGTCTCAGGGCTGCCGCCAGATCCATGTTCCGCTCATTGCCCGGAAAACCGTGGCAGATAATCACAACGGGATGCCGGCCCGCGCCGCCCGACATGAAATACGTACAGAGCAGACGCCCGCGTTTTCCTTTCAAAATAATATCCATTTTCCCCGGCCGTTCTTCTGCCGGATAGATTCTGTCCTTCCACAGATAGTTTCTGTCAAGCATTGTCTGAGTCTCCATGTTACCTCCCTGCCCGATGAATGATCCTGAGGGCAATTGCCACCTGATCTGCGCACACTTCCTTATCCTGACAAAAGCAGCCTGAGAAGATTCCCAGGCTGCTGTGAAATGACAGTCGATCATGATCCTCCATATGGACCATACAGCGTATCAGCTGTCACATGCTTTTTTTGAGAATTCGCGCAATGATCCGCGCCGTTGTTCCTTACCAGGTATAATCTTCTGCTTCTTCAATGCCGCGACCGGTCATACGATCCAGCATGATCCGCTGTTCGATACGGGCTACGTTCTTTCTGGTGCTGGCAACAGCGTCCGGATTGACGGAGATCGAGTCGATGCCGCTCTTTACCAGGAATTCACAGAAGTCCGGATAAATGCTTGGCGCCTGGCCGCAGATGGAAACCGTCTTGCCATCCCTGTGGGCTACTTCGATCAGATGGCGGATCGCGCGTTTTACGGCGAGGTTTCTGCCGTCAAAGATGTGCTGTACCGTTTCGTTATCACGATCACAGCCCAGGAGCAGCATGGTCAGGTCATTGGAACCGATGGAATAGCCATCGACAAACTTATTGAACTGGTCTGCCAGGATGATATTGGAAGGAATTTCCGCCATCAGCCATACTTTGAAGTCCTGGCTTCTGACGAGTCCTTCTTCTGCCATGATCGCGGTAACAGTCTCCGCTTCTTTTACGGTACGGCAGAACGGAATCATGACCTGCAGATTGGTCAGGCCATATTCTTCACGGACCTTTCTGATCGCTTTCAGTTCCAGACGGAACGCAGGCAGATAAGCCGGATCATAGTATCTGGAAGCGCCTCTCCAGCCCAGGAGCGCACTCGGTTCCGTCGGTTCATATTTGTCTCCACCCTTCAGTCCACGGTATTCGCTGGATTTGAAGTCAGACAGACGGACAACCACCTGACGAGGACTCATCGCGGAAGCGACTTTTCTCATACCATCCGCCAGCTGGTCAACAGCCACATCCGCACGGCCGGTTTCGATCAGATGGAGCGGATGCTCATGAATATAGGTGGTCCAGATGAATTCCTCTCTCATCAGGCCGATGCCGTCAGCCGGAAGGGCAGAATTCTTCTCTGCCAGATCCGGATCACCGAGGTTCATGTAGATCTTTGTGCCAGTTACCGGCGCGAAATCCGCGAAACCGCCGACAGCAGCAGTTTTTGGCGCTTCCTGCGCTTCAGTAATGCTCTTGATGATGCCTTCGTAAACAACGCCGTTGGAAGCGTCCACTGTAATCTCCGCACCGTCAGGGATGGTTGTCGTCGCTTCACTGGAACGGCTCTTGGTTCCGACGATACAAGGAATCTCCAGCTCACGGCTGACGATCGCCGCGTGGCAGGTCATGCCACCGGCATCGGTTACAATCGCCAGTGCTTTTTTCATGGCCGGTACCCAGTCAGGCGCAGTCATGGTCGTAACCAGGATTTCGCCTTCCTGGAATTCGTCGATCTTTGACGGATCAAGAATAACATGGGCTTTGCCTGCTACTTTGCCCGGGCTTGCCGGAAGTCCCTGTACGATAACATTCATATCTTCAGTCACTGCTGCTGAGTCGCTCATTTTCGCTCCCTTTTCCTTATTTTTTCTGGACCATACTGTTTCCGGACGGGCCTGCAGAAGCCAGATCTTATCATCACGTTCATCAACGCCCCACTCCATATCCATGTAGCAGCCGTAATGCTTTTCGATCGCCTTCGCGTACTTCGCGAGTTCCAGTGCCTGTTCTTCTGTAATCGCAGGCTGGTTCACTTCGTTTTCCGGTACCTTTTCCTCGATAACATCGCCTTCCGGTTTCCGGATGAGGCGGACCGGTTTTTCGTTGATCATACTGCTTCTGATCTGCAGAGTTTCCTTGTCAACTACGAAATTGTCCGGTGTCACCGTACCCTGGACAACATATTCTCCAAGTCCATACGCGCCTTCGATCGTGATGCAGCTGTCATCACCATTCGCGACATTGACGGTAAACATAACGCCGGAAGCTTTGGAGAATACCATCATCTGTACCGCAGCGCTCAGCGCTACCGTCATATGATCAAATCCCTGCTTTTCACGATAATATGTAGCACGGTCCGTGAAAGTAGATGCGTAGCATTCCTTTACTTTCTGGATAACCATCTCGGAACCCTTTACATTGAGATAGGTGTCCTGCTGGCCCGCAAAGCTGGCGTCCGGAAGATCCTCAGCAGTCGCGCTGGAGCGTACCGCGACAAACGGATCTTTTTCTCCTACTTTTTCAGAAAGCTCGTCATAGGCTTTCCGGATATCAGCTGCCAGATCCTGAGGCATGTCCTGCGCGACAATCATTTCCCTGATCGCGGCAGTTACATCACGAAGCTGCGCCGTGTCTTCCACATCAGTCAGCTTGCTGATTTCCTCACGGATGCGGTCTTCCAGTCCTGTCTCTTTCATGAAATGTCTGTAACCATGTGCCGTCGTGGCAAAACCATAAGGAACCGGCACATCTGTGGATGAGGTCATTTCTCCCAGTGAGGATGATTTGCCTCCTACCAGATCGACATCTTCACGTCTCAGTTCATCGAACCATAATACATACTTATCTTCACGCGCCATTTTCTGGACCTCCTGAAAACCAGAATTGAATCTACTAAAATAAAGGCAGACGGAGTCTGCCTCCTGTATATTGATTAATGCACAAGGCTATTTTACACGTTCCTCATATTATCGTCTAGATACTTTTATAATGTATACAAAACCGTATTATCAGAAGTTACCATTATCTGCAGGCTTCCAGGGCCTGTGCCAGATCCGCAATCAGGTCCTCCTTATCCTCCAGCCCGCAGGACATACGGATCATGCCCGCCGGAATCCCCGCGTCTGCCAGTTCCGCGTCATTCATCTGTCTGTGGGTACTGGTAGCCGGGTTCAGGCAGCAGGTCCTCGCGTCCGCGACATGCGTCTCAATCGCGGCCAGCTTCAGATTCATCATGAACTTTTCAGCCATGCTTCTCCCTCCGGAGAGTTCAAAAGAAACCACTCCGCAGCCACCATTCGGCATGAGCTTCTGCGCCCTTTCATAATACGGACTGCTCTTCAGGCCGGAATAACTGACCTGCGTCACCAGATCATGCGCTTCCAGGAATTCTGCGACTGCCTGTCCATTTTCTACATGTTTCGGCATCCTGACATGGAGTGACTCCAGTCCCAGGTTCAGATAAAACGCGTTCTGCGGGGACTGGATACTGCCGAAGTCCCTCATCAGCTGTGATGTCGCTTTGGTGATAAAAGCACCTTCCTGACCGAATTTTTCGGCGTACACGATGCCATGATAAGATTCATCCGGTGTTGTCAGTCCGGGATACTTGTCCTTATGTGCCATCCAGTCAAATTTTCCGCTGTCCACAATGGCTCCACCGACTCCAGCACCGTGACCATCCATATATTTCGTCGTCGAGTGTGTGACAATATCCGCGCCCCATTCGATTGGTCGGAAATTAACCGGTGTCGGGAAGGTGTTGTCAATGATCAGCGGCACCCCATGCCTGTGGGCTGCTGCCGCGAAAGTCTCAATATCCAGAACAGTCAGGGCAGGGTTGGCAATGGATTCTCCGAACAGGGCTTTGGTGTTCGGCTGGAACGCGGCATCCAGCTCCTCAGCAGTAGCATCCGGGGAGACAAATGTAGCAGTGATGCCCATTTTCGCCATTGTGACGTGAATCAGATTATAGGTACCACCATAAATCGATGAAGAAGAAACGATATGATCCCCTGCTTCACAGATGTTAAACAGGGCGAAGAAATTCGCCGCCTGGCCGGAGGATGTCAGCATCCCCGCGGTGCCACCTTCCATCGCCGCGATTTTTGCCGCGACATAATCATTGGTAGGATTCTGCAATCTGGTGTAGAAATATCCCGCGTCTTCCAGGTCAAACAGTCTCCCCATCGCTTCACTTGTATCGTATTTAAACGTCGTGGACTGGATGATTGGAATCTGTCTCGGGCCTCCGTTTTCCGGAGTATAACCTGCCTGTACACATTTGGTTCCGATACCGGTTTCTTTCATTATTATAATCCTCCCTTTTTCGCCGGGAAAACACTGACCATTCCGTGCTCCCCGGGCTTTGAAAAACTGTATTCTTTTATTCCTGGTCCAGCACTGCCAGCAACAGAAGGAGCAGTTTCAGGATCAGGACGACTGCGGAATAAATCGAAAAGGCCAGCAGAGATGTGACCAGAATCCCATATCCTGTCAGTCCCCCGATCACCCCGCCTGCTGCCAGCAGAAGGAACGAGACTCCGAAATGTTTGATCTGACCTCCTGAAGAAGACATCAGAGCATCAAAAGCGATAATCAGGAGCGATCCGGTCGCCAGAGGCCAGAAAACATGAAATCCAAACCAGCCGCAGAGCGCCATCAGAACTCCCGCTATTTCTACAAGAAAAATCCACATTTACGGTTACTTCCTCCTGAAGAAGATGAATTGATTCCGGGATACACGAATTGCTTTCCGGTATCCGGAAGCAGTAATACCCCGTGTTTTCCTTTTTGATTTTACCAGTACGATAAAATTTCAGAATATGAACATTATTATAGCACTGTATAACGGTGGGAAAAAGCCGGACAGAAGATTTTTCTGAACAGGCAAAACAGGAATTACCACTCAGTGATCGGCCAGCCTGACTCCGAAAAAACGCTGCATCAGGTAAGACTGTTTTGTTATAAGCAGCGTTTTCTCATATGGTTCTGGCCAACCATTGAATTGTAACAAACAGAACAGGTCAGGGAAACAGATCCGGACAGCATTAAAACCATGCAGTTATAGAA
>CAMNJG010000076.1 GCA_946541285.1 uncultured Clostridia bacterium | reverse complement strand
AATGGCTCGGACGGAGCTGCCTTCACGACTCCATTCCGTACCTGACTGTCAGAGATACTGGCTGGTAACGCCCGCCGTGTGGATTCGTTTTCACGCGGCGGTTTTTTCTGTCCCGCTGCGGTGTGGTATGGTATGATGGTATCGGTTTTATTTCAATCTGACATCAGGAAAGGAGGGATCCCGTGACGATCATGATGCTCCTGATTACCCTGCTGCTGCCGTTGCTGTATATTCTTTCCGGAATCCTTTTTACGCTGCGGACGCCGGCGTTCCGGAGCAGGGGGCTGGCGTACCGCTCGAAACGCGCCTGCCTGAATCAGGCCACCTGGGAATACGCGAACCATTACTTTGGTGTGGTCAGTATCTTTGTCGGTGTTTATATCATTTTCGCGACGGCGCTTCTGGACGCGATTATCTGGAAAATCGGTGCTTCTCCCATGGTGGCACGGGTTTTCTGCCTGATCGTGATCGCAGTCCAGGCTGTGCTGGTATTTGTGATCTTCCATAATACGGAGCAGGAACTGAAGGTCTCTTTTGATGAACAGGGCAGGCCGCTGCGCAGGGAAAAGAAGCTGCGCTTCCGCAAACGCGTGAAAGAAGAAGACTGGGGAACCTGGCAGGAATGGCCGGAGGAGGAAGAAGACGGCTGGGTGGACTGGGAAACCTGGCTGCATAACCGGGACATGGAGCTGGACCGGAAACGGGAACAGGAGGAAGCCGCGGAGCTTTCTGAAAAAGAAACAGTACATCAGGCTGCCGTGCCGGAGGACCAGAAATGATCGTTTTTCAGCTGTTTCTCGCGCTGCTGGTTCCGGTGGTGATGTGGTACCTGGGCGGGAAGTTCCGGAACGGGGCAGTCCCATACAGGAAAGAAAAAGGGGTCCGTTTCCGCTCAAAGCGCGCGCTGAAGTCCGGGGAGGCCTGGCATTACGCCAATCATCTGTATTTTCATCTGCTGCGTGTGTGCGGCATCAATCTCGGACTGATCTCCTGTGTTCTTTTCATCCCGGTGTATCTGAAAGCCCCCCGGCAGATGTGGACACTCTGTATAAGTCTCTTTGTCCTGCAGACGGTTGCCGGTTTTCTGCTGCCGTGGCTGTTTACGGAGTGGATGCTCCGTCGGACTTTCGATGAAAACGGGGTGCTGTACGGGAGTGAAGAGGAGGAACAGTAACCGGGCGTCGCCGTTTTTGCCCGAAAGAAGCAAAAAACATTGCGTTCCCGTCCCGATTTTTATATAATATCTATTCATGAAAGAACTGATCTTTTTTCAGTTTCAGAAATACTGTAAAGACGATGACCGGGAGGAGTAGCCGGAGAGGCGCAGACCAGGGAGCGGTGCCGTGACTGCAAGCACCGTCTGTAAGCCGTCGGTGAAAAACACCCGTGAGTCCGTTTTCTGAAGGAAATCCGGAAAGGATGACCCCATCCATGATTCCGGGATTCTGTGTAGGAAAGCGCGTCTGATGCGCGTTACTGCATTTTAAGAGGATACTTCAGATGGGAAGTATCAAAGCGGGTGGTACCGCGGTTGTATGAGTTTGTAAACCGTCCCTGCAGCTTTCGGGCTGCGGGGATTTTTTTGTATACCGGAGGTTATGTATGCAGATAACAGATGATCTGATCGAATACCTGGGCGAGCTGTCCAGACTGTATTTGAGTGAAGAGGAAAAGAAGAGCATGGGCTCCGATCTTTCCGATATCCTGAATTACGTTGACAAACTGGCGGAGGTGGAAACGGCCGGGATGCCGGAGATGTCCCATCCGTTTGAGGATGTGAACTGTTTCAGGGAGGATACGGTCGTTAACGGTGATGACAGAGAACGTCTGCTGTCCAACGCGCCGGAAAGCAGAGGATCATACTTTAAGGTATTTAAAACAGTCGAGTAGGGAGAAGGAATGGACGAAATCAGAAAGATGTCGGCCCTGGAACTGGGAAAGCAGATCCGTTCCGGGGAGATTAAAGTCAGAGAAGCGGTGGAAGCGTATCTGGACGCCGCGGAAGAAAAAGACGGAAAAATCAACGCGTATATTACGCTGTGCCGTGAGGACGCGCTCCAGCGCGCGGAAGAAGTGCAGAAAACCATCCTGGAAGGCGGCCTGCAGAACAGTAAGCTGGCAGGTGTGCCTCTGGCGGTGAAGGATAATATCTGTACGGAAGGAATTCTGACGAGTGCTGCTTCCCATATCCTCAGCAGCTTTGTCCCTCCGTATACGGCGACAGCGGCGCAGAAGGCAAAGGATGCCGGGACGGTGATGATCGGCAAGGTCAATATGGATGAGTTCGCCATGGGCGGATCGACGGAAACGTCGTATTACGGTCCGACCGGGAATCCGTGGGATCCTTCCAGGGTGCCGGGTGGTTCCTCCGGTGGCAGCGCGGCGGCGGTCGCGGCAGGGATGGCACCCTGCGCGCTCGGTTCCGATACGGGTGGCTCCATTCGACAGCCGGCGGCGTTTACCGGCCTGACGGGGATGAAACCGACCTATGGCAGTGTTTCCAGATATGGACTGCTGGCCTATGCTTCCTCACTGGACCAGATCGGGCCGCTGGCGCATGATGTGAAGGACTGCGCGGCAGTGCTGGAGATGATTTCCGGGCCGGACAGCCATGACAGTACTTCTGTTATTAAGGCGCCTTTTGATTTTACAGACGCGCTCGCGGATGAAAATGATCCGGGTAAATCCCTGAAAGGCCTGCGGATCGGTATTCCGAAAGAATGCTTCGCGGAAGGACTGGATCCGGTCATCCGGGAGGATGTGCTCGCAGCGGCGGCGCTTCTTGAAAAAGAAGGGGCCAGTGTCAGTGAGTTCAGCCTGCCGGTTTTCGATTACGCGGTACCGGCGTATTATATCATCGCCTGCGCGGAGGCCTGCTCCAATCTGTCCCGTTACGACGGCATCAAGTACGGCTTCCGGACAAAGAACGCGGAAGATATCATTGAGACCTATTACAGGTCCCGCAGTGAAGGATTCGGCACGGAAGTCAAGCGCCGTATCATGCTGGGTTCGTTTGTGCTCAGTTCCGGTTATTTTGACGCGTATTATAAAAAGGCACTGCAGGTCCGCGGCATGATCAAACGGGCCTTTGACAGCTCTTTTGAATCTTATGACATGATTCTCAGCCCGGTCAGCCCGACGGTTCCGTATAAAATCGGAGAGCAGATCAGTGATCCGGTGGCGATGTATATGGCGGATATCTATACTGTTTCCGTCAATCTCTGCGGGCTTCCGGGAATCGCGCTTCCGTGCGGTTATACGCAGGAAGGACTGCCGGTGGGGATGCAGCTGATCGGGAATTCTTTCAGCGACCACAAACTGATCGCCGCGGCATCTGCTTATCAGGTACTGACTGATTATCATCAGCGCAGACCGGCTGTTTTCGAAAAGGGCGGAGAAGCCGGACTTCCGGATATCAAACCGGCGGCAGGGAAAGGAGTGACAGAATAATGGATTATGAAGTGATCATGGGACTGGAAGTGCATGTTGAGCTTTCCACAAAAACAAAAATATTCTGCGGATGCTCCACAGAGTTCGGCGGTGAACCAAACTCCCATACCTGCCCGGTATGTATGGGAATGCCGGGAAGCCTTCCGGTTCTGAATAAAGGTGTCGTTGACAGGGCGATTAAAACCGGTCTGGCGTTCCACTGCGATCTGCAGTATTCCAACCAGTTTGACCGCAAGAATTATTTTTATCCGGACCTGCCGAAGGATTATCAGATTTCCCAGCTGTATCATCCGGTCTGTCTCAATGGTTATATCGAAATCGAGAATCCGGCGCCGGGCCAGGATCTGGATGAATTCGGCATGATCCGCGATGATGGCGCTTATGCCGGTGACGGAGCCAATGGCGCTTTCATCCGTCAGGAAGGTCTGACGCCTGTGGAAGAAGGCCATAAGCGGATCCGCCTCCACGAGATTCATATGGAAGAGGATGCCGGAAAGCTGGTGCATGAAGCAGCGTCCACACTGATCGACTACAACCGCTGTGGGGTACCGCTTCTCGAAATTGTTTCCGAGCCGGACTTCCGCAGCGCGGACGAAGTCGTGGAGTATCTGGAACGGATCCGTGAGATGCTGGTGTACATGGATGTGTCAGACTGCAAGATGGAAGAGGGATCCATGCGCGCAGATGTCAACCTGTCCGTCAGACCGGTCGGCTCCACAAAGTTCGGCACCAGGACGGAGATGAAAAATATCAACTCCCTGAAGTCCATTAAAAATGCCATTGAGTATGAAGCGAAGCGCCAGATCGAGATTCTGAGAGACGGTGGTGTGATCCATCAGGAAACCCGCAGATGGGACGAGGAAAAGGGCGAAACGCTGGTGATGCGTTCCAAGGAAAACGCGCAGGATTACCGGTATTTCCCGGATCCTGACCTGATTCCGATCCGCATTTCCGACCGCTGGGTCAGCGAAATGCGTGGCATGATGCCGGAACTGCCCCAGGATAAACGCCGTCGCTATGTTTCGGATCTGGGTCTTCCTGCAGATACTGCCAGGGTCATCACTTCCGATAAAGCACTGGCAGATCTGTTTGACCGCGCGTATGAAATTTCCGGACTCGCGAGAGATACAGCGAACGCGGTCACAGTTGATCTTCTGGGACTGATCAAAGAGTCCGGCGCGGAACCTTCCTCTCTTTCCATGGATCCGGCCCGTTTCGCGAAAATCATTCAGCTGATCCATGAAGAAAAAGTCAACCGTCAGGTTGGTCGTGACCTGATCCGGGAACTGTATCTGCACGATATTGACCCGGAAAAGTATGTCGTGGAAAAGGGCCTGATGATTGAAGATGATACAGAAAAAATCGCGTCCATCGTCGATCAGGTCATCGCGGAATTCCCGCAGTCTGTGGCAGATTATAAATCCGGTAAGAAACAGGCCTTTGGTTTCATGGTGGGACAGACCATGAGGAAGCTGGCCGGAAAGGGTTCTCCAAGGGCGGTCAACGGAATTCTCCGGGAAAAGCTGGACGGTGTCAGCTATGATCCTGAGAAACTGAAGGCGGAGGAACAGGCCGCGAAACTTGAAAAATCAAAGGCTCAGAAGAAAGAAACCGACGATGTTTCACGTGAAACATACCAGCCGAAGCTGACGGCAGCAGAGAAAGCGTTACAGCGGGCGTCAGGAACATCAGCAGAGAAAAACGCGGAAGGAAAGGATTATAAAAAGATTGCTTTCCAGGCCAATCGTTTCCGAACCTATACCTGTGGGGAACTCCGTGAAGAAAATATCGGTGAAACGGTAAAACTGTCCGGATGGCTGCAGACGGTCAGGGATCACGGTGGCATCGTATTTGTCGATCTGAGAGATTATTATGGTGTGACACAGGTCGTCGTATCGGAGGAGCAGATTAAAGGAATCAGCAAAGAGACGGTCATCTGTGTAGAAGGAAAGGTTGTCCGCAGGGATGAAGAAACCATCAATCCGAATATCGCGACAGGGCTGGTGGAAGTCAGAGCGGAAACGGTTGAGACCCTGGGACCATCCAGACCGAATCTTCCTTTTGAAATCGAAAAATCAAAAGAAACCAGGGAAGATGTCCGTCTCAAGTATCGGTACCTGGATCTCAGAAATCCGGCCGTTAAGAATAACATGGTATTCCGTTCCCAGGTGATCCGTTACCTGCGTCATAAGATGGAGGATCTCGGTTTCCTGGAAATCCAGACCCCGATCCTGGCAGCTTCTTCTCCGGAAGGAGCCAGGGACTATCTGGTACCGAGCCGGAAGCACAAAGGATGCTTCTACGCGCTTCCTCAGGCGCCGCAGCAGTTCAAGCAGCTGCTGATGGCATCCGGCTTTGACCGTTACTTCCAGATCGCTCCGTGTTTCCGGGACGAGGACGCCCGTCTGGATCGTTCGCCGGGTGAATTCTATCAGCTGGATTATGAGATGGCGTTCGCGACGCAGGAGGATGTCTTCGCGGTCGCGGAAGAGGTGATGTATGATACCTTTACGCATTTCTCGGATCTGCCGGTTTCAAAGCCACCGTTTACCAGGATCAAATACAGAGACGCGATGCTGAAATACGGGACCGATAAACCGGACCTGAGAAATCCTCTGGTCATCATTGATCTGAGTGATTTCTTCTCCAAAGTGGATTTCGCGCCGTTCCGTGAAAGTATTGTCCGCGCGATCCGTGTACCGGGCGCGATCAAACAGTCCAAATCCTGGTTCAAATCCATGGAGAAATTCGCCCTGAGTATCGGGATGAAAGGTCTCGGATATATCAGCGTAAAAGACGATATGACCTATAAAGGGCCGATCGATAAGTTCATGACAGATGATCAGAAAAAAGAGATCGCGGAGTTGGCCGGACTGCAGCCGGGAGATGTGCTGTACTTCATCAGTGATGAACCGGGTCAGGTGGAGAAATTCGCCGGACAGATCCGTACGGAAGTGGCAGAGCGTCTGAACCTGATCGATAAGAACCGGTATGAGTTCTGTTATATTGTCGATTTCCCGATGTATGAGATCAATGAAGAAACCGGCAAACTGGACTTTACGCACAATCCGTTCTCCATGCCACAGGGAGAAATGGAGGCACTGGAGAATATGGATCCGCTGGACATCTACGCATACCAGTACGATATCGTCTGCAATGGCTATGAACTTTCCTCCGGAGCTGTGCGGAACCACCGCCCGGATATCATGGTGAAAGCTTTTGAAATCGCCGGATATGATGAAGAAGTCGTGAAGCAGAAGTTCGGCGCCCTTTATAACGCGTTCCAGTACGGCGCGCCTCCTCACGCTGGTATGGCACCTGGCATCGACCGGATTGTCATGCTCCTGACCGAAGAGGAAAATATCCGTGAAGTCATCGCGTTCCCGCTGAACTCCAACGCGGAAGATCTGATGTTCGGATCACCGGGAGAAGTGACTGAACAGCAGCTCCGTGAAGTGCATATTAAAATCCGCTGATCGTGGCTGTAACGCGAATTTAATACAGTGATCAGAACGGCACCCTGAAATACATTGATAAAACCGGGCTTTTCATACCAGGAAACCGCCCGGTTTTTTTCTTTTTCCGGAGAAATGTGTTATACTGTACAGGTCACAGATGTTTTTGAACATCTGTTTTTTATCACCTGAAATTTTTAAATTAGTGTCTGCTTATCAACTCCCCGTCGGAGCTGATGATGCAGGCTGTCGAAGTATATGCCTGCATTCCGCATGGTTTTTCGATGAA
>CAMNJG010000075.1 GCA_946541285.1 uncultured Clostridia bacterium | reverse complement strand
CGCGGCTTTTGTAATGCTTCCTGTTTCCGAAATCCTCAGGAACGCTTCGTATTTTCGGTTATCCATAATTCTTTTGCCTCGTGGATATGATATAAAAGGAGATTTTTTGTTGGAGTTTACGGACTGTTGAAAACTTAAATTCAAAGAATACGATACCTCTGACAGTATCGTGGTTTTACGAATGCATTTGTCATTTATATATCTCCCCTGTTCCCAATATCAAGAATCCGAATGATCAGTAAATCATGTTCGACAGAGTAAATGACGCGGAAACTACCGATACGAAGTCTGAAAAATCCTTTGTTTCCAGATAAAGCTTTAATGTCTCCTTCAATTGGAAGCTTATGGATTGCCCTGATGATTCTCGTTTGCGTTTCTTTGGATTGCTTTTTTAAAAACTTCACTGCTGGTCTGTCATAAACAATTCTGTATTTCATAAAGCAATTCCCAATTCTTTAAAAAGCTCATCTTCAGAAATGAAATCATTTTTGTCAGGACTGTTAAGATAGTTATGATATAATTCTTCGCAAAAAGCATCATCTTCAGCTTCGGACAATGCGGTCATTCCCTGTAGGTATGCAAATACAAGCTCAATTTGAAAATCAGACATTGTATCCAGAATCTGATTACATTTTTCTCTGGTATTCATGATGACCTGCTCCTTTTATAGTAAGATGTACAATTGTTTCCTGATTAAAGTTTACTCATTTATCTTTTACATTTCAATGAAAAAATCCATGGAGACAATACCGTTTATCTGAAGATCAGTTTTCGGTTCACGGCCTCTGGAAGCATCCGGTCGTATTATCATGAGCGGAGCAATTCGGGATCCTGTTCCGGACAGTATTTTGAGTGGCTGATTACTGAAAAGTTATACTTCTCCCGTTCACTGAATTGTAAGGGAAAGGAGAGCGGATTCTGTGGTATGATAAAAGCTGAAATCGATGCCGGATGGCAGAAAGGACGGGCAGCGGATGAGCAGTGGAAAATCAGGGAAAAGACATGGCTATACCACAGGTGCCTGCGCGGCAGCGGCAGCGAAAGCCGCGGCCCGGATGTTGCTGACGGGACAGAGTCTGGAGCAGATTGAGCTTCAGTGGCGACCGTATCCGGACCAGTCTGTCTCCGTCACGTTTCCACTGGAGGATGTGACTGTAAAAACGGACGCGGTCTGCTGCGCAGTGCGCAAGGATGCCGGAGAGGATATCGACGTGACAGATGGGATGCTGATTTACGCGAAAGTCAGCCGCCTGCCGGAAAAGGCTTCGCCTGAAGAAATCACAGAGGCGGAAGACCACGGGATGATCCTGATTTCCGGTCCGTCCGGGCCGGATCAAAAACCGGTTCAGAACAATCCTGAAAACAGGATTTCCACCGGTCAGGCAGATGACAGCGTTCCGTTTTTCACATTGTCTGACCTGGCAGATGACAACGGCGTGATTCCGATGCGCTGGGATCAGGCCGCGGCGTTCCTGTCGCCGGAAGGCAAATCGCAGAAGTCTGAAAAAAATCTGATCACGCTGTCGGGAGAAAGTCAGCTGGACGCGGGCAGCTGGCCGATTTTCCGGAAACTGTTTCCGGGAGATGCGGAAATTGACAGAAACTGTGACACACACGTCGATCCGGTAACGGGGACTCCGGACAGGCAGGAAGCAGAGCGCTTTGTTATCACCGGGGGAGAGGGAATCGGTACTGTGACGAAACCCGGTCTGGACCAGCCTCCCGGTGAACCGGCCATCAATTCCGGGCCGCGCAGGATGATCCGGGATGCTGTGGCTTCCGTGTGTGAAGCCTGCGAGTATGAAGGGCGGCTTCAGATTGAAATCTCCGCGCCGGGAGGTCAGGAGACTGCGGAAAAAACTTTCAATCCCCGGCTTGGCATACAGGGCGGGATTTCCATCCTGGGAAGTACCGGCATCGTGGAACCGATGAGCGGCAGGGCTGTAGCGGAAACCGTCCGGACAGAGGTCCGGGTCAAAGCCGCGGATTCGACATTTCTCGCGCTGGTGCCGGGGAATACCGGGGCCGCTTTTGTCCGGCAGGAACTGCTGATCCCGGAAACGCAGACCGTGATTGTAAGTAATTATCCCGGAGAGGCGCTGGACGAAGCAAAGAAAGCCGGCGTTCAGAAGGTTCTGCTGGCCGGAAGCCTGGGCAAGCTGATCAAGCTGGCCGGGGGAATTTTCTATACACACTCGCGGGACGCGGACGCCCGGATTGACATCCTGATGCGCTGCGCGGTACAGGCGGGTGCGTCGTCCGCTCTTCTCCGGCAGCTGGATGGCTGTGTGACGACCGAAGCCGGGCTGGATCTGCTGGATCAGAACGGGCTGCTGGATCTGACGGCAGATGTGATTCTGGAAAGGGCACTCGCCCATACGCAACGCAGAGCGGACGGTCCACGGATTGAAATGATCTTCCTGCGGAATTCCGGAGAAGTGCTGATGTTTACGGACGGCGCGTTTACTGTGGCGATGGAGAAAGCAGATGAATAAAATATTTTTTGTCGGGGCCGGCAGTGGCGCGCCGGATCTGATCACAGTCCGGGGGATGAACCTGCTGAAAAAGGCGGAAGTTATTGTCTATGCCGGCTCTCTGGTCAATCCGGAAGTGCTGTCTTACGCGGAGCAGAATCCGGTGATTTACAACAGCGCGGAGATGCATCTGGAACAGATCACTGACGTGATGGCGGAAGCGTACGCCAGGGGAAAAAAAGTGGTCCGGCTCCATACGGGTGACCCGAGTCTTTATGGCGCGATCCGGGAACAGATGGACGCTCTTGCGGAGAGAGGGATTCCGTACGAGATTTGCCCGGGAGTCAGCAGTTTTACCGCGGCAGCGGCTTCTCTGGGGGTGGAATATACCCTGCCGGGAGTTTCACAGACGGTGATCCTGACCAGAATGGCAGGACGGACACCAGTGCCGGAAAGGGAATCCATCCGGAAACTGGCGGCGCACGGTGCTTCGATGGCTGTTTTCCTGAGTGCATCCATGATCCGGGAGGTGCAGGATGAACTTCTGGCGTCCGGAGGCTATCAGGAGGATACACCGTGCGCAGTGGTGTATAAAGCTTCCTGGCCGGAAGAAAAAATGATCCGGACAACGCTTTCCGGACTGGCGGAGGCGGCAGAACAGGAAAATATTACAAAAACTGCGCTGATCCTGATCGGATCGTTTCTGGGAGAGCGTTATGACCGTTCCTGTCTGTACGATCCGGGATTTCATACGGAGTACCGGTAAAAATGTTTCTGGATGATATCAGTGGGGGAAAACAGGTTGTTCCTGCGGTGGCCCTGTGCTTCACGGATGCAGGGCAGTATGCTGCGGAACGCGTACCGGGACTGAAAGTCTGCCGTTCCGGAAGAGATTTTACAGAGACCGGAAAGTTTGTCAGGGAACTGTTGACCGGTCCGCATCGGGCGGCAGCTGTCCTCTTTTTTTCCGCGGCAGGCATTGCAGTACGATCCATAGCGCCATATGTCCGGGATAAAATGACGGATCCGGCGGTGATCGTCATTAATGATACCGCGAAGTTTGTGATTCCCGTTCTTTCCGGACATATGGGCCGGGCCAATGTGCTGGCGGAGCATCTGGCGGAAATCCTGGGCGCACAGGCGGTCATCACGACTGCCTCGGAGCACAGGGAGGAGATGGAGGTTCCGGATCTGTGGGCGCAGAGGGAAGGATATACGATACAGGACCGGATGGCTGTCCGACAGGTCACTGCCGCCATCCTTGCGGGCGGCAGGCCGGAGATCGTCCGGTCAGGAGAATATGTCTCCTGGCGCGTCAGGCCGGCGGAGATCGCTGCTGCGGAAGAACATCGGCAGCAACAGACCGTAACAGCATTGATGACTCCACGCAGATATGTCATCGGCCTGGGATGCCGGAAAGGGACAGACTCTGAAAAACTGAGGCGGTTCGTGGAACAGAAACTGGAAGAAGCGGGAATTGACCGGGAGCAGGTTTTTAAAATCTGCTCGATCAACCTCAAGTCGGAGGAAACGGCTTTGCTGGATCTGACGAGTCGATGGCATCGTCCGCTGGTGGTTTTCTCAGCAGAACAGCTGAACAGGATGAGCGGGAACTTTACCGGTTCGGCCTTTGTCGCCAGTGTGACCGGTACGGACAATGTCTGTGAACGCAGTGCGCTGGCGGGCTGTATTCCCTGGAAAGGAACCCTGCTGGTGCGCAAATCTGCCGGAGATGGAGTGACTCTGGCCGTGGCGGAAAGGGAATTATGAGCATGTTATCAGTCGTCGGGATCGGTCCCGGAAATCCGGAAGACATGACGCCGCGGGCCCGCGGGGCGCTTCGCGAAGCTGAACAGATTGTCGGATATCAGCGGTATCTCGATCTGATCAGGAATGAATTTCCGGACAAAGAATATTTTTCGACGGGGATGCGCGGAGAACTGGAGAGGGTACATTACGCCGTGGACAGCGCTCTCGGAGGTGTGAAAACGGCCGTCATTTCCAGTGGAGACGCAGCTGTCTACGGGATGGCCTCCCTGGTACTGGAAGTGGCACTGGAAAAAGGAATCGATCCCGGTGAAATCGAGATCATTCCGGGGATTACGGCCGCGCTCAGCTGTGGAGCGATCCTGGGATCTCCTCTTTCCTGTGATTTCGCGGTGATCAGCCTCAGCGACCAGCTGGTGCCCTGGGAACGGATTGAAAAAAGGCTGGAAGCTGCGGCCCGGGGGGATTTTCCTGTTGTTCTGTACAATCCATCGTCCCGTCAGCGGAAGGAGCATCTCCGCCGGGCCTGTGAGATCATCAGAAAATGGAAAAGTCCGGATACGGTCTGCGCGGTTGTGCGCAATGCCGGACGGGAAGGACAGGAATCCCGGATGATGTCCCTCGCGGAACTGGCTGCAGAATCCGTGGATATGCTTTCCACGGTATTTATCGGAAGCGCGGATACGGTTGCGGTCCGGGACCGGATGATTACACCGAGGGGATATCAGCAGAAGTATGGATGCTTGGCCGGTGGAGAAACAGGGCATCCGGACCGGATCGGTTCACCTGGATTGCTTCAGCAAAACGGACGGGAAATACCGAATGATCCAGGGCATTCACAGCAACGTAATAAAGGAAGAAAACTGCTGATTTTCGGTGGCACGACAGAAGGCCGGAAACTGGCCGGCATCGCTGATGAAGCAGGTTACCGGGTGACCCTTTCAGTGGTTTCGGCATATGGCCGGGAAACTGCGGAACAGGCGGGAGCACCTGTGGAAATCCTGGAAGGGAGGATGCCGGAGACAGAAATTCGCCGTCTTCTGGAAAGCGGACGGTATGACTGTGTGATGGATGCTACACATCCTTACGCGACCCATATCAGTGGGAGCATTGCCAGGGCCGCTGCTGACGCGGGGGTACGCTGTATCTGTATTCGCCGGGAAATCGGAACCGGTGCCGGGGAACAGATGATTTTTCCGGATGTGGCATCGGCGATCCATTATCTGAACAGTCAGCAGGGAAATGTGTTTTTTGCCACCGGATCAAATGCCGCAGAGCAGTACGTGAAGCTGAAGGATCTGAAAGATCGGGGATATATCCGGATCCTTCCTTCGGAAACAGCGCTCAGGAAGGTGCGGGAAGCAGGTTTCCGCAGCAGTCATATCCTGTGTATGCAGGGGCCTTTTACAGAGGAAATGAATACGGCCTGTTTTCATTACGCGGACGCGGAGTGGCTGGTGACCAAGGCTTCCGGAAAAGAAGGCGGGTATGACAGTAAGGTCTCCGCGGCAGAAAAACTGGGAATCCGTGTCCTGGTGATCCGGCCGCCGGATTACTCTGAAAAAGCACAGATCTGTCACCTGGAAGAAGCGGAACAGCTGATCCGGGCAGGAGAGCTGTGAATCTGTTACAGAAAGAAAGAATCATGAAAAAACAGGTCATTATTGCCGGGGCCGGCGCAGGTTCGGAGGAAAGCAGGACGGCTGCGCTTGTTTCTGCTGTGGAAGAAGCGGGACTGATCATCGGGCCGGATCGGATTGTCCGTTCGTTCGCGGCAAAGGGAAAAACGGTCAGGTCAGAATACCGGCCGGAAGTGGTCCGTCAGATTGTAGATGAGGCACAGGAAGAAAATATTCTGGTGCTGGTAACGGGAGATCCGGGATTTTACAGTGCCGCGTACGGGATGAGAGAAAAACTGTCAGACTACGCGCCCCGCATTCTTCCGGGAATTTCCTCGATTGCGTATTTTTCTGCCAGGATCGGGATTCCTTACAGTAATGCGTTACTGGTCAGCGCGCACGGGCGTGAACTGAATCTTGTATCGCTTGTCCGGAGAAACCGGCAGACCTTTGTCCTGACAGGCGGTAATCTCGTGGAACTTCTGGAAAGACTCTCAGCCTATGGATATGGAGATCTGGAAATTTACACCGGAGAAGATCTCTCCTCTGACAGGGAACGGATTCGTCATGGCAGCGCGGCTGAGTTGCTGCGGCAGGCCGGAAAAGAACCGTTTTCAGTATTATCTCTGATGGCCGTAAACAATCCGAAAGCGGAGGAAGCGGTGCCGGCCGGACTGCCGGATGACGATTTTCTTCGTGGGAAGGTACCCATGACCAAACGGGAGGTTCGGGCGGTCATTCTCAGTTCCCTCCGGCTCCTGGCTGACAGTGTGGTGGTGGATATCGGCTCAGGGACCGGTTCGGTCGCGGTAGAAGCCGCCCTGAGCGCCTATAAAGGGACGGTATACGCCGTAGAAAGGAAACAGGAAGCGCTGGAACTGATCCGGGCCAACGCGATCCGGTTTCACGTGGATAATCTGCGGGTTGTAGAGGGGGAAGCGCCGGAAGCACTGGAAAAGCTGCCTGTCGCGGATGCTTATTTTATCGGCGGATCCGGAGGCAGACTGGAGGAAATTCTGCAGTGCATCCGGAAAAAACTTCAGCAGAAACGGGAAAACGATCAGCCGGAGGAAAAGAAGAAACCGGAATCCGGTTGCCGTGTGGTGATCAGCGCGATAACGCTCCAGACACTTACGAAAGTTGTACAGATTCTTGAAGAAATGCATGTCCGTGATAGCTCGTGGACACAGCTTCAGGTTTCCCGTTCACACCGGACCGGGGGATATGACCTGATGAAAGCGGAAAATCCGGTGTTTCTCCTGACAGCGGATCTGTCAGCGCGATAAAAAAGTCCGGCAGAGATTCCTCAGGGAAATCATTCTGCCGGACCAGTATAAAGCAGACAGGATATTGTGATTAATGCGTGCTCATTAACCGAAAAACGTTGAAATATCAGT
>CAMNJG010000074.1 GCA_946541285.1 uncultured Clostridia bacterium | reverse complement strand
GCGGTTTCCCCGGATTCCCGGATGACCGCCCTGCCTTTCGCGGTGCCGGCCCGGGAACTCAGACGCCCGAGTTCCACCTCCAGGATCAGGTCGTCACCCGGAACCACCTGGCGCGGGAAGCGGGCTTTTTTAATTCCTCCAAAAAACGCGAGCTTTCCCTGGAACTGTTCCAGGCTCAGGATCGCGACCGCGCCGGTCTGGGCGAGGCTTTCCACGATCAGTACGCCGGGCATGACTTTTTTCTGTGGAAAATGCCCCTGAAAATACGGTTCTTCTTCCCGCACATGCTTGATCCCTGTAATCCTGTTCTCCTCCATGGATTCGATTTCATCGATCAGCAGGAAGGGTTCCCTGTGAGGGATGATCTGTCTGATCTGTTCCTGGTTCATCAACACCGGTTTCGCACCTCTTTTCTCTTCATTATCTATTCTTCCCATTTTTTCAGGATGATCGCGGCATTGTGGCCGCCGAACCCCAGTGAATTGGACAGGACATATTTCAGTTCCATACTGCGGCCCTGGTCCTGCACATAGTCCAGATCCAGTTCCTCATCCGGCTCTTTCAGGCCGACAGTCTGCGGCACGAAGCCTTCCTGCAGCGCTCTGACACAGATCAGCGCTTCCATGGAGCCGACGGCGCCCAGGGAATGACCGGTTACGCTCTTGGTCGAGCTGACCGGGATGCGGTACGCGTGGTCGCCAAATACTTTTTTGATCGCCTGGGTCTCATACAGGTCGTTATACGGTGTGCCGGTCCCGTGGGCATTGATATAATCGATCGCCTCCGGCGGCAGCCCCGCGTCCTTCAGCGCCATTTCCATCGCCCGGATGTCGCCCTTTCCTTCCGGATCCGGCATGGTGATATGATACGCGTCCGAAGCCGTGCCGTATCCGACGAACTCCGCCAGGATTTCCGCGCCACGTGCCTGTGCGTGCTCCAGTTCCTCAAGGATCAGAAACGCGGCTCCCTCGCCCATGATAAAACCGCTCCTGTTTTTATCAAAAGGCAGACAGCAGCCTTCACGATCATCCACCCGGGACATCGCCCTCATATTTTCAAAACCGGCAAATGGCACTGAGACGATCGGCGCTTCGGAGCTGCCGGCGATCAGCGCGGTTGCGTAACCGTCACGGATGTTCCGGAACGCTTCTCCCAGTGTGTGGGTTCCGGTGGCACAGGCGCTGTTCAGACCGAAGGAACTGCCACGGGCGTTCAGTTTGATCGAAATATTCCCGGATACCATATTGGGAATGCTCATCGTGACCATATGCGGGGAAACACGCTTCATTCCCCTGTTAAACGCCGTCCAGGCCTGATCCTGGATCACCTGGATCCCGCCGACTCCGGTACTTCCGTACACCCCGAGTTCATAAGGATCGATATTTTCCCCCGGCACAAGGCCGCTCATGTTCAGCGCCTCCTCTGCCGCGACAAGGGCGTACTGACTGGAAAGATCCAGTGATTTCGCTTCCCGCTTATCCGGATACACAAAATCCTTTACTTCCGCAGCCATCGTGGTTTTATGTTCCTCCAGGTCAAAGCGTGTAATACGGTCGATGCAGTTCCTGCCGGCCTTTACGCCTTCCCAGAAATCCCGGCTGTTATTGCCGGAAGGGGCAACTACCCCGTATCCTGTAATGACAACGCGTCTTTTTTCCATGATTTCGTCTGCTCCTGTTCTGCTGCTTCCCTTCCTGTGTTCCTATCCTTCCAGGCCTCCGTCAACGCCGATGACCTGCCCGGTAATATACGCCGCGTCATCCGACGCGAGAAATGCCGCCAGTTTCGCGACATCCTCCGGTTCTCCGGCCCTGCCCAGGGCGATCCGGTCCACAGCTGCCTGCATTTTTTCTTCTCCAAGTTTCGCGGTCATGTCGGTCCGGATAAAACCCGGCGCGATGGCATTGACCGTAATCCCCCGCTTGCCCAGTTCCCTGGCGTTGGAAAGTGTCAGGCCGATGATCCCGGCTTTGGAAGCGCAGTAATTTGCCTGTCCCGCATTGCCGCGGGTCGCGACAATCGAGGACAGATTAATGATCCGGCCCGATTTCTGCCGCATCATGACACGGGAAACTTCTCTGGAAAAATAAAACGCGCCGGCCAGGTTGGTCTGCAAAACATCCATGAAATCGTCCGAAGACATGCGCATCATCAGTTTGTCCCGGTTCATCCCGGCATTATTTACGAGGATATCGATCCCGCCCAGTTCTTTCCGCGCCAGTTCCACGGCTTCTTTAACATAGGTTTCGTCCGCGACGTCTCCCCTGGAAAGGATCACTTTATGGCCATACTCCTTCAGCTGTGTTTCCGCAGCAGCCGCGGCTTCTTCGTTTCCGCGATAGGTCACCATCACATCCGCGCCCCGTGCCGCGAACAGCTTCGCGATAGCCAGGCCGATCCCCCGGACACCTCCTGTGATAATTGCTTTTTTTCCTTTAAGCATCGTTGCTTCCTCCTGTCAGTCCCGCGACTGCTTCTTCCAGTGACGCGCAGTCCTCCACGTGCCATGTCACAGCGCCTCTGATATTGCTGGTTGCCAGTCCGGACAGCGTCGTCCCCGGGCCGAACTCCACAAAGGTATCTGCCCCCAGTGCTTTGAGCGTTGCCATCGTCGTATCCCAGTGGACCGGACTCATCAGCTGCCGGGCCAGCATATCCGCCAGATCTTCGCCGGTCTGTGGCCCGTCATTTCCTTCGCGGCGGTATTCAGACACCAGCCCGCCGGTCAGATTGGTATATACCGGGATATCGGCACGTCCCAGTTCCTTTTCCAGCAGCAGCGCGCGCATGCGCTCAGACGCCGGCTGCATCATCGGGCTGTGGAACGCGCTGCCGACTGCCAGGCGTACCGTCCGGATCCGTCTGGTTTTCGCCAGTTCTTCAAAGCGGGCTACCGCCGCGTTATCGCCGGAGACTACCGTCTGCAGGGGCGCGTTCCGGTTCGCCGCCACCAGGATGCCGTTTTCCCTGGCTTCTTCCACAGCTTCTTCGATTTTTGTTCTCTTCCCGATCGCGGCGATCATACAGCCGGCCGGCTGTCCATCCGCGCCAGTGCCGGCTTCTTCCATCCACTCACCGCGGCGGCGCATCAGCTCCGCGCCGTCCTCCACCGAACGGAGGACACCTGCCGCGGTCAGGGCCGAATACTCGCCCAGGCTGAAACCGGCCATCGCGGCCGGCTGCGGAGCCCTGCCGGTTACTTCCCTGAAACGTTCCTCAAAAGCTCTGTAGGCTGCCATGGTCACCGCATACACACAGGGCTGGGTATTTGACGTTTTTTTCAGTTCCTCTTCAGTCCCGGAAAAACACAGTTCCCGGATCCGGTCGCCCGCGCTTTTAAATACTTCCCGGCTGACTTCGAAGTGATCGTACAGATCCTTTCCCATACCGGGATACTGCGCTCCCTGACCGGCGAATAAAAAAACCACACTCATTTTCCTGCCTCCAGTGCTTCTGCCAGTACATTTCTTTTCTGATAAACCTCAAGACAGTCTGTGAGCAGGTCTTCGATGATCTCCGCCGCCGGCTGCTCTTTGGTCACCAGCCCGGCAATCTGTCCGGACATCACACTGCCGTGTTCCACATCACCGTCTTCCACTGCCCGTCTCAGGGCCCCGACGCCCAGCTTCATGATTTCCTCTTCGTCGCCGCCGTGCTTTTCCAGCATCTGTACCCTGCGGGAGAGCTTGTTGCGGATCACGCGGATCGGGTGGCCGGTACTGCTGCCGGTCACGGTTGTCGAGGTCGCCTTTGCCTTCAGGATCGCCTGCTTGTAAGCCGGGGCCACCGTACACTCTGTAGCGGACAGGAAACGGGTTCCTATCTGGACGCCCTGGGCACCCAGCATAAAAGCCGCCGCCATCCCCCGGCCATCCGCGATGCCACCGGCCGCAATGACCGGAATATCCACAGCATCCAGCACCTGCGGCACCAGCGCCATCGTCGTTGCCTCCCCGATATGGCCGCCGCTTTCCATGCCTTCCGCGATCACGGCATCCGCTCCCGCGCGCGCCACACGCTGCGCGATCGGTACGGAGCCGGCCACCGGGATGACTTTTACACCATGTTCCCGCAGCGTCGGGATATATTTCCCGGGATTACCGGCCCCGGTTGTAATCACTGGCACTTTTTCGTCCAGGATCAGCTGCATGATATCCTCCACATAGCGTGACGTCAGCATGACGTTGAGGCCGAAAGGCTGATCGGTCATCTCCCGGCAGGCTCTCACCTGCTCGCGGATCTGATCCGGCTTCAGGACGCCGCAGGATATAATCCCCAGGCCTCCCGCGCGACTGACCGCGCCGGCCAGGGACGCGTCGGAAATCCAGGCCATCCCGCCCTGAAACACCGGATATTTTATGCCCAGCAGTTCTGTGACTGCGGTTCTGATCTGAAGGGTTCCTTCTGACATACCATCCTCCCTGTTTTCGGAACAGTGCATGAATCCTTCCTGACTGGCCTGTACAGGACAGGAGTTTTGAGGATTACCGACGCACAGTTCCTGATCTCTGAGTATCATATTCCGTCCGGGCAGGCACAAAGACAGGACGTTTCCGCGCTTCCTGCGAGAACCGGACAGCAAAGTTCTTTTTAACGGTACCATTATATAGAAATGTCCTGTGAGCCGCAACTGTTTTGATTGTCAAACTTTTTGACTGATGCTTCGCCTGGGAGCCGCTTTTCCCCGCTTTCCGGCGATCTTTTTCGCATTTTCTTCTTCCCGCGCGCCTCTCCGGCGATTTTTCCACATTTTGCCCCCCGCATAATAGTCTGGCAAACAGCCTTTTCTTCCTCATTTCCTGTCTTGTCATTTGTCATTACGGATTTCCCGTGATATACTTCCAGAACAGAGAAACCACGGGAATCAGGTAAAATCCCGCCTGATTCCCACAGGACACGCAGGGATACCGGATCACTGTAACAACGACAGAAAACGCCGGTATTCAGCCGTATGTCCACATACCAGTACCAGGACTCACACAGTGGCAGCCCTGCCCGGCCGGAGTTTTCCGGTATCCTGCGCAGAGTTTCTGCCTTTGAAAAGAAACCCGAAAGGAGATCACCTGCTTATGCGTATGAAAAACGCGAAAGAACGACGCGCCGAAATCCTGCGTCTCCTGGAAAACGCCAGTGCGCCGGTCAGCGCTTCAAAAATAGCTGCAAAAATGTCCGTCAGCCGTCAGATCATCGTCGGAGATATCGCGCTGCTGCGCGCCTCCGGCTCCAACATCACTGCTACCCCCCGCGGCTATCTGATCCCCTCCGACAGCCAGACCTGTCTCCACCAGGTCGCTACGGAGCATACGCCGGAAGAAACCCGGGCGGAGCTCTACGCCATTGTAGACCAGGGCTGTACGGTTGTTGACGTGATTGTGGAGCATCCGCTGTATGGCGAACTGAAGGGTTCCCTGCAGCTGAGCAGCCGTTACGATGTCGACCAGTTTATCCGGAAAAGCCTGGAGTCTGAGGCGGTTCCGCTCTCTCAGCTGACAAACGGAGTCCATCTGCATACGCTGTCCTGCCCGAATGAAGAGGCTTACCACCGGGCAGAGGACGCGCTCCGGAAGCGGGGCTTCCTGATCCAGGAGTAAAGAAGCCTGCTTCCGGAGCTACCGTTCTGTTACTGTATAGCCTGCGTTCCTCGCGCCCGGCGGTTCGGCACAACTTGACAAATTCCGCGTCCCTGCCGAACTTTTTCGGCACAATCGGCGCCGATGCTGCAATTGGGTCGATCTCCTCCTGCCTGTCGTCTGCTTTCCTCAGGAGATCGACCCCTCTTCATCGCTGCCGTTCGGCAGATTTCAGGAAATCCTGCACTCCTGCCGAACCACTTCGGCACAATCTCTTCAAATCGGCCGCCGAGGCCGAACTTTCCGCCCTGAAGTCCCACAAAGCCCCGGCGGCCTGCGTTCCTTGCGCCCGGCGGTTCGACGCTTTTTCGGACTTTTTCCAGAAATCCATTGACAAATACAAATAACAAGTCTACAATCAATTCACGTGTCAAGACACTTGTCCGGTTTATATTCTTCTTCAACAAAACGGGAAAGGGAAAATGGAAAAAATTAAAGCATTTCTGAAAAGAAAAGACATTGAAATTTCGGTAAAACGCTATCTCATTGACGCACTTGGCGCCATGGCGCAGGGCCTCTTCTGTTCCCTGCTCATCGGTACCATTATCAATACGATCGGAACCCAGTTCGGAATCGGATTCCTGACGACACCTGTCGCGACAGTCGGCGGCGTCGAATATACCGTCGGCGGACTCGCCACCGCCATGAGCGGCCCGGCCATGGCCATCGCCATCGGCTACGCGCTCAAGTGTCCTCCACTGGTGCTCTTCTCCCTGGCCACCGTCGGATTCGCTTCCAACGCCCTCGGCGGCGCGGGCGGTCCGCTGGCCGTACTCTTCATCGCGATCATTGCCGCGGAAGTCGGGAAAGCGATCTCAAAGGAAACACCGATCGACATCCTCATCACACCGCTCGTCACCATCGGCGTCGGCGTCGCCCTGGCGGCCTGGTGGGCTCCGGCCCTGGGCGCGGCGGCCATGAAAGTGGGTACGCTGATCATGTGGGCAACCGATCTCCAGCCGTTCTGGATGGGCATCTTTGTCTCTGTCGTTGTCGGCATCGCGCTGACACTGCCGATTTCCTCCGCCGCGATCTGCGCGGCACTGAGCCTGACCGGTCTTGCCGGCGGCGCCGCGGTCGCAGGCTGCTGCGCGCAGATGGTCGGCTTCGCGGTCATGTCCTTCCGTGAAAACAAATGGGGTGGTCTCGTCTCCCAGGGCATCGGTACCTCCATGCTGCAGATGGGCAATATCGTGAAAAACCCGCGGATCTGGATCGCGCCGATCGTGACTTCCGCCATCACCGGGCCGATCGCGACCTGTGTCTTCCATCTGAAGATGGACGGCCCTCCGGTTTCCTCAGGGATGGGGACCTGCGGATTTGTCGGCCAGATCGGTGTCTACACCGGTTGGACCAGCGATGTCGCTTCCGGTGCCATGAGCGCCATCACCGCCATGGACTGGATCGGGCTTTTCCTGATTTCCTTCATCCTGCCGGCGATCCTGGCTCCGCTGATCAACCATTTCTGCCGCAAGGCAGGATGGGTCAAGGACGGCGACCTGACGCTGAACTGATCCCCGACGAGCCCCACAAAAAACGAAAGAACTGTACATTAAATTCACATACGAACCCTGCCCGTTTTCCGTACCAGCGGAACAACGGGCTTTTTTCAGTTTTTTGAATATTTTTCAACGACAGCCCACCGTATATGTTATACTCTTCTGACAAACAAAAAAA
>CAMNJG010000073.1 GCA_946541285.1 uncultured Clostridia bacterium | reverse complement strand
AAACCGTAACGATGCGGGGAACTGACAGGATTGTGCTTGTATTTGACATTCCGGTATGATATACTTCATCGGTATCTTTTTGCAATCGCTGCATGTTATCGGCGGACAACCCGGAACAGTGTGCCTGGCCCGTTGATCCTGCAGCGGCAGGAGGTTTTATGGAGATTGAACTGAAATACAGCATTCCGGACGACGGCATCATTGAAAAAATGTGGCGTCAGGAAGTTTTTGAAAAGTATGGAACAGTTGATCGTAACACAACGATTCCCATGTCTGCTACATATTACGATACGGAAGAGGGACTGCTCAGCAGTGTTGACGCGGCTTTCCGCATCCGGAAGGAAGGAAGACATTTTATCGCGACACTGAAGTGGAACGATAAGGTACAGGATGGACTTTTCGAAAGAGAGGAACTGAATATCAATCTGGAGGAGGGGCAGTGCCGGAACCCGACACTCCGGCTTTTTTCACAGAGTGAAGATATCAGTGCCCTGATCGAACTGGTGGATGACCGCCCGCTGCTTCCGACGATCAGGACGGATTTTATGCGCCATGTCATGAGGATCGACACCGGGACATCCATTTTTGAAGCAGACCTTGATACCGGGTCGATCACAGCGGGGACAGAGAAGCTGGCGATCTGTGAGCTTGAGATTGAGCTGTACTCAGGCAGCCGCGACGAGATGACCAGGGTGGGCCAGGATCTGGCCGGTCTTTTCGGACTCGTTCCGGGCGTCAAGTCAAAATTCCAGCGGGGGCTGGAAGCATATAAAAAATAATATTTGAAACATTTCAGGAGGACACAGAACCAATGAAGGCAGAATTCTTAAGCAGAGACATCAACATGGTTTCCATGGACATGGAAATCACCGCGGAGGAGTTTGAAGACGCGATCAACGCGGTATACTTAAGAAATAAAAAAGATATCACCGTACAGGGATTCAGAAGAGGCAAAGCGCCGAGAAAGATTATCGAGAATGTTTACGGAAAAGGCATCTTCTATGAGGACGCGCTCAATGACGTTTTCAATAAATTCTACGCGCAGGCCCTCGATGATATCGGATATGAGCCGGTGGACCATCCTGAAATCGACATAGAGGACCAGGAGATCGAATCCGGCAAGGGCTTTACCTTCCACGTAAAATTCCTGACAGAACCGGAAGTACATCTCGAAAGATACAAGGGTGTGGAAGTCGAGATTCCGGATGTGGAAGTCACAGAGAGAGATATCGAAAACGCGCTGCACGGATTCGCCATGAGAAATGCCCGTCTGGTGCATGTTGACAGAGAAGCGAGACACAATGATACCGTTGTCCTGGATTACAAGGGTTTCCTGATTGAGGATGGGACTCAGTTTGACGGTGGCACCGCGGAAAATTACAAGCTGAAGATCGGCTCCAACTCTTTTGTCGCGGGCTTTGAAGACCAGCTGATCGGCGCGGAACCGGGAGAGGAAAGAATCGTTGAGGTCAAGTTCCCGGAAGGCTACCAGAGCAAGGAAGTCGCCGGCAAAGACGCCAGATTTGAGTGCAAAATCAACGAAGTCCTGGAAGAAGAACTTCCGGAGATTGATGACGATCTCGCGAGAGAGTGCAGTGAATTCGATACCCTCGAAGAATGGAAGGTAGAGATCAGGGAAAATATCTCAAAGAGCAGAGAAAAGCAGAAGCTGGATCACATCAAGAATGAAGCCGTCAAGGTTCTGTATGATGAAGCGATCATCGATATCCCGGAAGTCATGATTGACCACGAAGTGGATACGCTGCTCCAGAGATTTGACCAGCAGCTCAGCTACAGTGGCATGAGCCTGGACGAATACCTGTCCGCGACACAGGATGATATGGATACATTCCGTGATCAGGTCAGAGATGATGCAGAGAGAAAGGTGAAGTCCAACCTCATCGTACAGGAAGTCGCGAAGAGAGAGGGCTTTACAGCAACAGAAGAAGAAGTTGAGGCAGAACTGGAGAAGATGTCCCACGAGTACGGCGTTTCCGCTGAGGAAATGAGAGACATGGTGGGCCCGGACATCCGGATCATCAGAAAAGAGATCGCTTCCAGAAAAGCGCTGGATGTCATCGCGGAGAACGCGGTTGTTACCGTTACGCCGATCATGCCGGAGGACGGTTTCTCTGAAGAATCTGCCGGGACGGAGACAGAAGCCGCTGAGTAAAACAGCGGGACAGAGGGGAATATAAATGGCATTGATACCAATGGTGGTCGAACAGACGACATACGGAGAACGTTCGTATGACATCTATTCCAGACTCCTGAAGGACCGGATCATCTTCCTGGGCGAACAGGTGGATGACCATACCGCAAGTCTGATTGTCGCGCAGCTCCTGTTCCTCGAATCCGAGGATCCGGATGCGGATATCAGCTTTTACATTAACAGTCCGGGCGGTGTGATTACATCGGGAATGGCTATATACGACACCATGCAGTATATCAGACCGGACGTGTCGACAATCTGCATCGGGATGGCGGCCAGTATGGCTTCCTTCCTGCTGGCAGCAGGCGCGAAAGGAAAACGGTATGCACTGCCGAACTCGGAAATCATGATTCATCAGCCGCTGGGCGGCATGCAGGGCCAGGCCTCCGATCTGAAGATCCACGCGGAGCATATCCTCAGGATCAGAGACAAAATGAACCGGATTATGGCTGCCAATACAGGTCAGGATCTCGCGACGATCGAAAAAGACACGGACCGCGACAATTTCCTGACAGCAGAAGAAGCGCTTGAATACGGGCTGATCGACCAGATTATCCGGTCGAGAGCCTGATGCCGGGGACAGACCGAAGGAGGCAAAATGGCCAGGTATGATGATTCCAAACAGCTGAGATGTTCATTCTGCGGAAAAACGCAGGATCAGGTGCGCAGACTGGTCGCGGGTCCGGGCGTGTATATCTGTGACGAATGTATCTCGCTGTGCAATGATATTATCAGTGAAGAGTTCGCGATGAGCGTTACGCCGGATGTCCCGGAGCGCATCGAGGAACTGCCGAAACCGAGAGAGATTATGGACCGCCTGTCGGAATATGTGATCGGACAGGAGAAGGCCAAGAAGGATCTGTCGGTCGCGGTATATAATCACTATAAAAGAATAAACAATATGGGCGTGGACGATGGGGATGATGTCGAACTTCAGAAGAGCAACATCCTCATGATCGGACCGACCGGTTCCGGCAAGACACTGCTCGCCCAGACACTGGCCCGGATCCTGGAAGTGCCGTTTGCCATCGCGGACGCGACAACTCTGACAGAAGCAGGGTATGTCGGCGAAGATGTGGAAAACATCCTGCTGAGGCTGATTCAGGCGGCGGACTATGATATCGAGCGGGCACAGAAAGGTATCATCTATATTGATGAGATCGACAAGATTGCCAGGAAGTCGGAGAACGTTTCCATTACCAGGGATGTCAGCGGGGAAGGTGTCCAGCAGGCACTGCTGAAAATCCTGGAAGGGACAACGGCGAGTGTTCCTCCGCAGGGAGGCCGCAAGCATCCGCACCAGGATTTCCTGCAGATCGATACGACCAACATCCTGTTCATCTGCGGAGGCGCGTTTGACGGACTGGATAAGGTCATACAGCGCCGGACCGGTGAGAAAACCATCGGGTTCAATTCGGAGATTAAAGTCAGCCGGGAGACCGCTTCAGAGCTGCTGCAGGAACTGCAGCCGGAAGATCTGCTGAAGTACGGGCTGATCCCGGAATTTGTCGGGAGACTTCCTGTTACTGTGACACTTCAGGAACTGGGAACGGATGCTCTCGTAAGAATCATCAATGAACCGAAGAACGCGCTTCTTAAGCAGTACAAAAAACTGTTCTCGATGGATCATGTGGAACTGGAGATCGAGGAAGACGCCATTGAAAGAATCGCGGAAAAAGCGATCGAGCGGAAAACCGGCGCGCGCGGACTCAGAAGCATCATGGAGGATCTGATGACCGACATCATGTTCGAGATCCCGTCCCGTGAGGATATCCGCAAATGTGTGATCACAAAGAGTACAGTGGACAAGGAAACCGAACCGGCACTCGTACTGGAAGGTGAAGAGAAAGAAGCTGATTCAAAAGGGGCATAATATGCCCCTTTTTTCAGCATAGATAGGCAGGAGGTGGATCCATGTCTGATCATGAAAAAAGCATATCAGAAGATTTAAAGGAAACCAGGGAAGGGATGACCGCTCTGGCCGGAAACGAGCCGGAAACTGCGGAAGAGATTGAGGATCTGGTGCATGTAGGGGATCTGTCAGATGATGGACTGCCTGTGATTCCCCTGAGAGGAATTACGATATTTCCAACCATGTTGCTTCATTTCGATGTCGGCAGGGAAAAGTCGGTCAGCGCTCTGGAAAATGCCATGATGACCGGACAGGCAGTATTTCTGGTGACACAGAAAAACGCGGAAACCGATCTTCCGACACAGGAGGATCTGTATGAAATCGGGACGGTGGCCAACGTCAAGCAGATGCTCCGCCTCCCTGGCAATTCGATCCGGGTACTGGCGGAAGGGACATCCCGCGGCCGGATTATACGGATGGTCCATGAAGTACCGTTCTTCCGGGCCAAAATCCAGTTCCTCGAGGATGTGATCAATCCGTCGGATCTGTCCAGGATTACAGCGCTCCGCCGGATTGTGCTGGGCCAGTTCCAGGAGTATCTGAACAATTCCCGGAAAATTTCCGCGGATATCTTCCCGGGTGTCGCTGCGATTGAGGATCCGGGCAGGACAGCCGATATCATTACATCCCATCTCGAAGTGGATATGGAGGCCAAGGAAAGTATCCTCGCTGCCGTGGATGTCCGGGAACGTCTGGAAAAAGTCAGCGAAATGATGATCCGTGAGATCGAAGTGACCCGGCTGGAAGCGGAGCTTTCCGAAAAAGTCCGGGCCAGTATCTCAGAGAGCCAGAAGGAATATTTCCTCAGGGAACAGCTCAGGACCATCCAGGAAGAACTGGGTCAGGACGAAACGCTGGAAGATGAAGTCAGCAAGTGGCTGGAACAGCTGAACGCGCTGGAACTGGAAGAAGCGACCCACGAAAAGCTGGAGAAGGAAATCAAGCGGGTGCTGAAGCTGCAGCCGCAGTCACCGGATGTCTCTGTCATGAGAACCTATATCGAGACCGTACTGGGTCTTCCATGGAAAGAATCGACAGAAGACAGTCTGGATCTGAAGAGGATGCAGAAAATCCTGGACGAAGATCATTATGGTCTGGAAAAGGTCAAAGACCGGATCATTGAGTACATGGCGGTCAGGATTCTGTCCGACAATTTCAAGGGACATATCCTCTGTCTGGTCGGCCCTCCGGGAGTCGGCAAGACCTCCATTGCCCGTTCTGTCGCCAGAGCCCTGGACCGGAAGTTTGTGCGCATGTCACTGGGCGGGGTCCATGACGAGGCAGAGATCCGTGGTCACCGCAGGACGTATGTCGGCGCGATTCCGGGCCGGATCATGACCTCCATCAATGATGTGGGTGTCAATAACCCGGTCTTCCTGCTCGATGAGATTGACAAAGTGGGCAGTGATTACCGCGGCGACCCGGCGGCAGCGCTCCTGGAAGCGCTGGATCCGGAGCAGAATACGACATTCAAGGATCATTACCTGGATGTCCCGTTTGATCTGTCAAAGGTCCTCTTTATCACAACGGCCAATACGACGGAAACGATCCCCGGACCGCTCCTGGACCGTATGGACCTGATCCAGCTTTCCAGCTATACTCTGGAGGAAAAGGTCAAAATCGCCCGCCGCCATCTGGTACCGAAGCAGATTAAAGAAAATGGCCTGCTGAAGGAGGATATCAATTTTTCAGAGGGCGCGGTCAGAAATATTATCAATTACTATACCCGGGAGGCCGGTGTCCGGAATCTCGAACGGGAGATCGGCAACGTATGCCGGAAAATCGCCAGGAAAATCGTAGAAGAAGGGCCGGAGGAAAAAGAAGTCCTGCACAGGATTACGGCCAATAATCTGAAAACGTACCTGGGGAAAAAGAAGACTTCCTACGATAAAATCGAGAAAGGCAGTGAAGTCGGGGTTTCGACCGGTATGGCCTGGACTGCCGTTGGTGGCGAAACGCTCTTTATCGAGACCGCGGTTGTCAGCGGCTCCGGGAAACTTACCCTGACCGGCCAGCTGGGAGATGTCATGCAGGAGTCCGCCAGGGCGGCGCTGTCGGTAATCCGTGAACGGGCCGACTCGCTGGGGATTCCGGAGGATTTCCATACGAAATACGATATCCACGTACATATCCCGGAAGGCGCGATTCCGAAAGACGGGCCGTCTGCCGGGGTGACCATGTGCACTTCGATGGTCTCGGCGCTGACCGGGATCCCGGTGATCCGGGAGATTGCCATGACCGGTGAGATCACCCTCAGGGGAAAAGTCCTGGCTGTCGGCGGGATCCGGGAAAAAGTCATCGCGGCGCATCGTGCCGGCGCGAAAAGGATTCTCCTGCCTGCGGACAATATGGTGGATCTGGAAGAACTTCCGGAGAATGTCCGGAACGACCTCACCTTCCGTCCGCTGAAGGTCATCGACGAGGTCCTGGAGGAAGTGCTGGTGAGAGATCCGGCGGACCGTGTACCGCAGGACAGAGAAGAAACAGAAGAGCCGCAGGAAACCGGGAGCGTTTCGTCATGATTATCCGAAATGCGGAGCTGACTGCGGTGGCGGTGCGGGAGGATCAGTATCCTCCCGCGGATCTGCCGGAAATCGCGTTTGCCGGACGCTCCAATGTCGGTAAATCCACGCTGCTCAATCTTCTGACAAACCGGAAAAAACTGGCCCGCGTCAGCGGCAGCCCGGGGAAAACCCGGACGATTAATTTCTATGAGATTACTGCGAAATCTCCTGAAATGGACAGCATTCCCGGCGAGGCGGGACAGGACAGCCTGCGGTTGCGGATTGTCGACCTGCCGGGATACGGATACGCGAAGCTGTCCAAATCCCAGACACAGAAATGGGGCAAAATGATGGAGCAGTATCTGAGTGCCAGGCCGAATCTGGTCAGGGTGGTACAGCTCATTGATTCCCGCCACGATCCCACGGCGCTGGATGTGCAGATGTATGAGTTCCTGAAATATTACGGACTGGACGGACTGGTCGCGGCAACGAAATCCGACAAGATTTCCCGCAGTGAAAAGCCAAAAAAAGAGTCCGCGATCCGCAGAAAACTGTCAATGAAGCCGGAGGACCGGGTCATTTTCCTGTCGGCCCTGAAACGGACCGGACACGAAGAGCTCGGGAACGAGCTGGAACGGATCGCGATATCCTGGAAGCCGGGAACCGCGCAGGAACTGCCGGAATAAAAGGC
>CAMNJG010000072.1 GCA_946541285.1 uncultured Clostridia bacterium | reverse complement strand
TTGACTCCCAGCTTCTGATAGACATTGGCCATATGCTTTTTCACTGTGGAATGGGAGATATAGAGTTTTTCCGCGATCGCCTCTGCCGTCAGTCCGTCGCAGACCAGATCCATCACTTCAATCTCGCGCTTGGTGAGATCCTCATGCCGTGCTTTATTGCGGTAGTTATTTTTCGCGGTGACATACTGATGCGCGAAACGAAGGACTTTTCTGGCAAACGGAGTATCAATTTCCTCCAGCATCGGGATGGTTTCATAGGTATTCTCGCCAATCGTGACAACGATGCCATCCTGCTCTGCCATTTCCAGAGCCTCACGCATCGACCGCACACCCGCGGACTGCCCCTGCAGATGGTACAGCGCAATCGCCTCAAAGACTTTGAAAATCATTACGCCGTCGATGGTTTTATGCCGCTCGTAGATCGGCATCATCCGGCGGGACAGTTCCAGTAACGCTTCATAATCCCCGCACTCACTGAGATATTTTCCCCTGATAATGTACGCGCTGTTGCGGCTGATGGCCATGAAACGGGAATCCGCCACGCCCTGGATATTGATCCATTTCGGGACCAGTTCAAACATCCCCAGGAAACTGAAAACGTAGCCGAGGATAAATTCATAACAGGTCAGCATCACCGGCGAGCCGTTCCGCTCCACTTCCTGCATCATCTGCAGCAGGATATCGTTGACTTCCCGGAAATGGCAGTTGAACAGCGCGATGCGCAGGATGACGAAGGACGCCGACAGGATAATATCGCACTGATCCCGCATCTGCCCTTTATACACCGCTTTGTACGCCAGCATCTCCGCTTCTTCGAAATGTCCTTTTTTGAATTCAAACTCGGAGCGCAGCAGGAATTCAAACCCTGTCCCGCTGCCGTTGGCGATATGATTGTAAATCCAGAACTCGTTTTCCACCAGCTTTACCAGCTGCTCCAGTTCGCCCAGGTTACGGTGATAGAGGAACATGGTCAGCGGAATGCCAAAGGTGACGTTGATATCCGAGGAATAGATGACAGAAGTCCCGCCGTCAAAATATTCGTAGGCCCGCTCATAACAGCGGAACATTTCCTCCAGGTCATTGAAGGCCCGGATACTTTCGATCAGGGCGATCTCTCCCAGAATCTGGTTTCTCCCGACAATTTCCGGGGACTTCTGCGGATTGGAATAATGCTCTTTCGCGACGCTCAGCATCTCCGCGCCCTTTTCCACATCGATGTGAGTGCTGTAGGAATAAATAAAAGAAAGGTATCCCAGCGGATTGGACAGTTTTGTTTCCAGGTCCATCTGGCTGAAGGCGTCAATAATCGTATTCGGAGAGATTTCCATCAGTTTGGTGGAATTCTGTTCCGCCATGATCGACAGGATCCGGTCATGATCCCTGCAGCGCGTAAAGGCACGGATTGCGCCGATTTTTTCGTCAGAAGCCATACACCAGACGCCCTGCTTCTCATAAATTTCGTCTTCGTCCAGCCCCGACCTCTGAAACTCCATGTCCAGGAGACTCCAGAGCAGGCTGTGGAAACTGTAATCTCCCGTCTCATCATCATACTTGATGAAACAGTAGCTGCTATACATATTGGAAATAATCCCGCGGATATCGCGGTCGCCGGTAATAATCTCCGCCTGGTCCAGGCTGAAATAGCGGAGGCGGGACAGTACCAGGAGCGACTGCTTTGTTTTCAGGTCAAAGTGATCGTAAATCGCCCGCCGCATCAGCTCATTGCCTTCCGGCATGATGCTGAGCGTTCCGTAGGACCGGTAATACATCAGCGCCATATAGAGGCCGGAAGCCCATCCTTTTGTATGCTTCCAGAGTTTTTCATTGTCCTCCGGCCCCAGTGCCGCGTCATTGAGGATGAAAAAGTCCGAGCACTCTGTCGGAGTAAAACGGAAATCATTTTCTGTCATGATTTTGGCTTTTCCGGTTGACAGCAGGGTACTGACTTCCGCTTCCGGGTACTCCCTGGAAATGAGGACAATATGCAGGCGGGGAATCGCCATATCCGCGATTTTCCTCAGGAGCCCGTGGATATAGTTGCTGCTGCAGCACTGCATATCGTCATAGACCACGACGGTATCGATCTCGATGACATCCCGCAGGGACTGCTCCAGACGGTCCAGGTCGTATTTGCTGTAAGGCAGCCCGTATTCCAGCAGGTTACGGCCCAGCGCCTTGTTTTTCTTCTCGACCAGTTTGCTGAACCGGACCCACAGCCACATGTCCTCTACATTTTCTTCCTCGCGGAATGAGAACCAGATGGTCCGGATCCGGCGCCGGTGCTCCAGATAATCGCGCACAGCCGTGGATTTCCCATAACCCATGCCCGCAATGACATAAAACAGGGAAGAATCGAAAATACCGGACAGTTTTTCCTTGATCCCCTGTCTGTAAAGGATTCTTGGTCCTTCTATCAATGATGGTGATCTGTGTGCCATAGCTCTGCTCCTTGATTCTCTGCGGAAAAACTGATACGGGTATTCAACTTTCCCTAAAAACGGTTCCGGAGGGCTGTCAGGATCCGCTCACTGGCCTGTCCGTCCCCATAAGGATTGACAGCTTCCGCCATATTCGCGTAGTAAGCCGGATCCGTCAGCAGAGATTCCGCGATCTGATAGATATGATCCCGTTCCACACCGGCCAGCCGGACCGTACCTGCCTCAACGGCTTCCGGACGTTCGGTCTCGCGGCGCACCACGAGCACCGGTTTGCCGAGGGACGGCGCTTCCTCCTGCATACCACCGGAATCGGTGATGATGAAATATGATTTCGCCATCAGGTTGACAAACGGCTGATAGGAAAGCGGGTCAATCAGGTGGATCCGTTCCCTGCTGCCCAGAATCCGCCCGGCTTCTTCCCGGACTTTTGGATTCAGATGAACCGGATAGACGATCTCAACATCCTCAAACCGGTCCGCGAGATCCCGGATCGCCGTAAAAATATTTTCCATATATTCGCCCAGGTTTTCTCTTCTGTGGCAGGTGACCGTAATCACGCGCCGGCTGGCGAAATCAATGTTTTTCAGAGCGTCATCCTCAAATTCGTAAGGCTTGCCCGCCACTTCCAGGAGCGCGTCGATGACGGTATTGCCGGTCACGAAAATATCCTCGAAGCGGATCCCTTCGCGCAGCAGATTCTGCCGGTTCCGCTCGGTCGGCGCGAAATGCATCGCCGCGATATCCGAAGTCAGCACCCGGTTCATTTCCTCCGGAAACGGTGAATAAGGATCGTATGTGCGCAGCCCTGCTTCCACATGCCCCACCGGAATCTGCTGATAAAAAGCAGCCAGCGCCGACGCGAAAGTCGTGCTGGTGTCCCCGTGGACGAGGACGACATCCGGTTTTTCCCTGACGAGAACTTCCTCGATCCCCCGGATCACATTCGCGGTAATCATACTGAGGGTCTGATTCGGTTTCATGATATTCAGGTCATAATCCGGAACCAGCTCAAAAAGTTCCAGTACCTGATCCAGCATTTCCCGGTGCTGTGCTGTCACGCAGAGCACGGATTCCACATCAGGAGCTTCCTGCAGTTTCCGGACCAGTGGCGCCATTTTGATCGCTTCCGGACGCGTACCAAATACGGACATAACTTTCATGATTGTTTTTCTCCTTCCCCCGGAGAAACAGAGAAAAACTACTCTTCCTTCGCAGTTTCCTTCCCGCCGCTTTCTCCGTTTTCTGTATGATGTCTGCCGGACAGCATCCCGATCTGTTCCGGCGGGATGCCTTCACGGAAGATTTCTTTTATGGACGCGTGGTCCGCGATAAATACACAGACCAGAATCCCGGCCACTACTACCAGAACAGCCGCCTCCAGCATCATGCGCTGTACCACCAGTACGGCAACCATCCCCATGATCGCGCTGATGCAGTACATGATCAGGACCGTCCTCCGCTGGCCGATCCCGGTCGCCATAATCCGGTGATGGATGTGTCCCTTATCCGCCCGCATAATCGGGTAACCGTTGACCCAGCGGCGGATAATCGCGAAGGTCGTGTCAAAGATCGGCAGCCCCAGTACCAGGAACGGTACGATCGTCGCGATCAGTGTCGCCCCTTTGGTCGATCCGAGGATCGAGATGGCCGCGATCATAAATCCAAGGAACAGAGAACCGCTGTCCCCCATAAAGATTCTGGCAGGATGGAAATTGAACGGCAGGAATCCCATGGCTCCGCCGGATACTGCCAGCATCGCGAGTCCGACTTCGTACTGCCCGCTGAGTACCGCTGTATACGCGATACACGCGGACGCGATCGTCGCCACGCCGGCAGCCAGGCCATCCAGGCCATCAATCAGGTTGACGGTATTGGTAATCCCCACGACCCAGAGCACGGTAATCACAAAACTCAGCCAGCCCGGGAACATCACATAGGCTTCCTCGTCAAAAGGATTTTTGACGAAACCAATCCGGATGCCGCCAATATAAATAATAATGGCGGACGCGATCTGCAACGCGAATTTGACCTTCGCGTCCATCCCACGGATGTCATCGACCACGCCCACGGCGTAGATACAGGCCCCGCCGATCAGAATCGTCAGAACCTTGGGATCATGATGCAGGAAAAATGCCAGTGCCAGCTCTGTGCCCAGGAACATGGACAGCCCGCCGAAACGTGGCATGGGCCTGCTGTGCATACGCCGCTTATCTTTTGGAATATCCATCGCCCCGATCCTTGGCGCGAGACGGATGGCCAGGGGCGTCACCGCGAAAGAGATGATCCCCGATACCAGTACGATCAGAATATAATTCATTTTGCGTTTTTCCCCGTTTCCTCTGCCTGTCCCGCCGGCATCCTTTCTGTCAGGATCCCGGCCTCCGACAACATCCGCGCCGCGGCTTCATCCGGGTAGCCTTCTTCGATCACAACCCGCCTGACACCGGCGTTAATAATCATTTTGGCGCATAAGATACACGGCTGATTGGTACAGTAAAGTGTGCTTCCCGCGATCGAGACGCCCAGATAGGCGGCCTGTACAATCGCGTTCTGTTCCGCGTGGATTCCCCGGCACAGTTCATGACGCTCTCCGGACGGGACGCCGAGCTGTTCTCTCAGGCAGCCGGTTTCCGCGCAGTGCGCGATCCCGGTCGGCGCGCCGTTGTACCCGGTGGCCAGAATCCGCCGGTCTTTCACAATCACTGCCCCGACGTGACGCCGGAGACAGGTCGAGCGTTTGCGGACGACCCGGGCAATCTCCATAAAATAGGGATCCCATTCCGGCCGGTTATCTGTCAGATGATTCTGCATATAATGATCCTTTTTCCCACGCGGCAGCGTCCCGGTATCTCGCGATACCTTTTTCACGCTCTTCCGCGCTGTAATATACTTCTGCCATATACAGTCCCTGGGGCGGGGCGGTGTGTCCCGCCGCTGCCCGCGTTCCGGACGCAAGTATCCGGTCGATCTCTGCCGGAGCGATCTTCCCGGTCCCGACATCAACCAGTGTCCCGGTCATAATCCGGACCATGTTATATAAAAAGCCGGAGCCGGTCACCGCGAAGGTTACATCGTTTCCATCCCCGCTGACTTCTGCTGCGTAAATGGTTTTGACCGTACTTCCGTCATACGCCGCCGCATCGGTCATGAAGCTCCGGAAATCTCTTGTCCCTGTAAAGCATCGCGCGGCTTCCCGCATGGCCCGCAGATCCAGCCGCCGTTCCACCGGATACCGGTAGTTCCGCAGGAATACCGGCATATGCTCCTGATTGTAAATCCGATAAAGATAGGTTTTCGCGATCGCGCTGTGCCGGGCATGAAACTCCGCCGGCATTTCTTCAGCGGAGATGATACGGATATCTCCCCGTTTCTGCCGGCCGGGAGCCAGCAGGTCATTGGCCGCCGCGGGGATCCGCCCCACAGGGATCCCGAAGTCTCCATGGAAGGTCGCCCTCTGCCCCAGCGCATGAACGCCGGCATCGGTCCTGCCGGTGCCGTCAATGGTCACCGGGAAGCGGCAGAGTATACTCAGTACCCGTTCAAGCTCTCCCTGTACGGTACGCAGGCCGGGCTGCCGCTGCCAGCCACTGAAATCCGTTCCGTCATATTCGATTGTCAGCAGTACGTTTTTTATCCTGGTCATGGCTGCCTGCCGTCTGGTCCCGGAAACGCCGGTACGTAAAAATACATTTCTGTAAAGTCTTTATTTTTTCGATTATATCACTAACAGATATCATGTTCAATAAAACTCAGTCCGGAACCATTCCGCGTAGTTCCGGAGATAAATCCGGCTGTTCTGCTCGATGGTTTCCCGGTCTTCCTCCGAACTTTCATCGTAAATCCCCACCACGTAAAATCCTGCGTCCGCTGCCGTTTTTACCGCGTAAACCATATCTTCAAACACGAAGGTTTCCTGGGGCAGCGCGCCGAGGTGGTCCGCGGCGAGATAGTAGATATCCGGCTCTCTTTTCTGTGTCTCCCACTCCCCGCAGGAATAGACTGCCTCAAAGTACCGGTCCAGTCCCAGCCTCCGGTTCGCGGCCTGGATCATCCGGCTCGGTGTCTGGGAGGCGACGCACATGCGGATGTTGTGCGTGTACAGGTCTTCCAGTACATTCCGCACACCGGGCTTCAGCTGCAGTTCATACTGGTAGCTTTCCATGACCATCTCCATGATCTGCTCAATAATTTCCTCATCCGAGCCCACTGCGCCATACTCCCGGAAGCGCTGCGCGCTCTCTTCCAGAGACAGATATTTGATCTCTTCATCAAATCCCGGCTCCGCTTCCACACCCAGCCGGCGGGCGAAACGGCTCGGTACAGACGACCACATTTTCATGGAATCGACAACGGTTCCATCGTAATCGAACACCGCCGCTTTATACACGGACGCGCCGCCATGCCCTTCCGCGGCGCGGACGGCCTCCTCCATCTTTTTCCTCAGCTCCGACTTTCGCTGTTCCAGATTGATATTATGTTTCATTTCCTGTTTCTCCTGATGATTGATGTTTCTTCTGCGGTTCTCTGAAAGTTGCTGATTTATATCAGGGAAACGCTGATTGATTCCGCTGCCCATTTGTCATCCTGAGCGCAGCAATCATGACCTGAGTTCAGAATGATAAAAATCACCTTTTGATTAATGCGTGCTCATTAACCGAAAAACGTTGAAATATCAGTACCTATTTGAGTTTTTCGGTTAATCTGCTGCAAGATTTTTTACTGACATTCGAATAAACCCCTGCAGCAGTGGAATCAGGAAACGGACGGATTCCAGAGCACAGGCATCAATCAGTGTCTGCCCGCATGGTTTCTTTTCATTGAAAAACCATGCGGAATGCATGCATATACTTCGGCAGCCTGCATCATTAAGTCCGACGGAGACTTAATG